>DASQDS010000630.1:0-1576 GCA_035634075.1 Pilimelia sp.
CTGCCGTCCGCGGCCGCGCTGCTCGCCGCCGGCGAGCGCGCGCTGGCCGGTCGCGACCCGGTCGCGGCCACCACCGCGTTCCGGCAGGCGGCGTACCTGGACCCGGCGAACCCGATCGCGCACCTCCAACTGGGCCTCGCACTGGAGGCGCAGGGCCGGCCGGCTCCGGCCACCCGGGCGTTCCGGGCGGCTCGCAACGCGTTGCGGCGGATGGCGGCCGGCTCCGCGGATCCGCGCCTGCTGGGTTATCGGGTCGAGGCGCTGGTCCAGCTCATCGACGGCAAACTGGCGCGGAGCGGCCGATGAGGACCAGGGTGCTGGTCGCGGACGACTCCGGGGTCGTCCGTGCCGTCCTGACCGAGCAACTCAGCGCGCGGGGCTTCACCGTCCTGCAGGCGGCAGACGGCGAGCAGGCGCTGACCGTGTGCCGGCGGGAACGGCCGGACATCGTCCTGCTGGACGTCGACATGCCGGTCCGCACCGGGCACGAGGTCCTCACCGAGCTGCGTGGCGCCGCGGAGACCCGCGACATCCCGGTGGTCTTCCTGACCGGGCGGGCGCAGGTCTCGGACGCCGCCGAAGGGCTGGCACTGGGCGCGCACGACTACCTGCGCAAGCCGGTCGAGCCGATCGAGCTGGTGGCCAGGATGACCACCGCGCTGCGGCTCAGCGAACTGCAGGACGAGCTGCGGCGGCGCAACGACGAACTCTCCGAATCCGTCGGCCGGTTGGAGGAGGCCAATGCGGAACTGACCAACGCCAACAAGCTGGCGGCCGACCTGATCGCCATGCTGTCGCACGACCTCCGCCAGCCGCTGACGACGATCATCGCGTACGCCGAGGTGCTGGTGACCGACTGGTCGGGGGTGCCGGATTCGGACAAGCACCAGTCGCTGGAGCGGATGCACGCCGCCGCCCGCCACCTGGACCAGCTGGTCGAGGAGGTGCTCATCATGGTGCGGGCGGAGACGGACGCGATGCCGACCGAGCGCCGGGAGATCGTGGCGGCGGCGGCGGTCCACGAGGCGCTCACCGTCCTGGCCGTCGCGCCGGACGCGGTGACCGTCCGCGACCCCGCGTCGGCCCGCGCGCTGGTGGACCCCGGGCACCTGAAGCACATCCTGAGCAACCTGCTGGGCAACGCCCTGAAGTACGGCGCCCCGCCGGTCGAGGTCGAGGTGGGCCACGCGGCGGGGGCGGTGGAGATCCGCATCAGCGACCACGGCGAGGGTGTGCCGGCCGAGTTCGTGCCCCGGGTCTTCGACCGGTTCGCCCGGGCCGGGTCGGGCGTGGCGACCACGAAGAAGGGCACCGGGCTGGGGTTGTACATCGTCCGTCAACTCGCGCACGCCAACCGGGCCACCGTGCGCTACGAGCGCAACGAGCCCGCCGGCGCGAGCTTCATCCTGCGCCTGGAAGCGCCGCCGGACGGGGCGGCGGCCTGACCGGCGGCGCCGGTACATCGACGCTCGACACATCGATGGTGGCCTTGACGGCGCTGTTGTTAGCGCTAACACTGCGGTGACGACCCCTATCCCCAAAGGACCCGCCATGCGACTGCCCCGCCTTCCGCGCG
>DASQDS010000631.1:0-2175 GCA_035634075.1 Pilimelia sp.
CGCCGAGCAGCCGCGCGGCTTCGCCGTGCTCCCCGGCGAGCGCAGTCGCGGCCGCCAGGCCCTCCAGCGCCCCGGCGAGGTCGCGCGGCGCCTCCATGCCCCGGGCCAGCGCGACGGCCTCCCGGTGGCGGGCCAGCGCGGTCGCCGCGTCGCCGCGCGACTCCGCGAGGTAGCCCAGCTCGATCAGGCGCAGCGAGAGATAGACCACCGGCGCACCGGACAGCGCCTCCTGCCGGCGGGCCTCGGCGAGCAAGCTGCCGAGGTGGGCCTCGGCGATGTCGAGCTTGCCGTCGCGCCGGGCGGCGACGGCCAGGCCCAGCTCGGCCATCACCATCCCGGGCGGGTAGTCCTGCTCGGTGGTGATCCGCAACGCCTCCTCGCAGTACTCCCGGGCCTGCGGGTGATCGCCGAGCTGGGTGGAGATCCAGCCGAGCCAGGCGAGCCGCCCGGCGGCGTCGATCGGCAGCGCCAACTCCTCGGCCAGCCGCAGCCCGTCCCGGTTCAGTGCGATGGCGCGTTCGAAGTCGCCGGTCATCTCGGCGAGTCCGCCCAGCCACTCGGTCGCCTGCAGCAGGCCCCACCGGTCACCGAGCGCCCGGAAGAGTTCCACGCTGCGCCCGGCGTCCCGTTCGATCGCGGCGAGGTCGCCCCGGACGTGGGCGAGCTGGGCGGTAGTGGTCAGCGCGGCCGCCTCGCCCCACCTGTCGCCGACCGCGCGGCAGGTGTCGAGCGCCCCCCGTACCAGGGCGGTCCCGGTCTCCAGCTCACCGCCGTCCAGCAGCGCCCGACCGAGGAACCACCGCGCGCGGGCCTGCCCGGCGGCGTCCCCGTCGTCGCGGTCCAGGCCCGCGACGGCCGCCTGCCGGGCCGCCGCGTCGCGGTCCTCGCCGAGCTGCAGCCCGATGGCCGCCCGCCAGGTCAGCGCCCTCGCCCGCGCCGCCGGGTCGGCGGTGCCGCCGAGCCGCAGCGCCGCATCCAGCGCCCGCCGCGCCTCGACGAGCCGGCCGCGCACGATCCAGGACCAGGTCAGCGCGTTGACCAGCCGCAGCGCCGCGTCGGCCGCGTCGTCGCCGACCAGCGTGTCCAGCGCGGCGCGAAGGTTGGCCGCCTCGACGTCGAGCCGGCGCAGCCAGGTGCGCTGGTCGGGTCCGTACAGCAACGGCTCGGCCCGGATTGCCAGCTCGGTGTGGTGGCCCGCGTGCCGCCGCCGCACGTCGGCCAGCTCGCCGGCCTCCCGCAGCCGGTCCAGGCCGTACGCCGCGACGGATTCGAGCAGCCGGTACCGGACGCCGTCGGTCCCCCGGTCGTCCGCCACCACCAGGGACCGATCGACCAGCTGCGCCAGCAGCCCGAGCACCGCCGGCCCGGGCACGCCGACCCCGTCTGCGCAGACCGCCTCCGCCGCCGGCAGTGCGCAGCCGTCGGGGTGGACGGCAAGCCGGCGGAGCACCCCGCGCTCGGGCTCGGTGAGGAGCCCCCAGCTCCAGTCGATGACGGCGGTGAGCGTGCGCTGCCGGGCCGGCGCGTCGCGCGGGCCGGCCGTCAGCACCCGGAACCTGTCGTCGAGGCCGGCGACGAGCCCGCGCAGCCCGAGCGCCCGCACCCGGGTGGCGGCGAGCTCCAGCGCGAGCGGGATGCCGTCGAGCCGCCGGCACACCTGCGCGACCAACGGCGCCGAGTCACCGGTCAGGGCGAAGCCGCGCGACGACGCCGCCGCGCGGGCGACGAACAGCGCGACGGCGCTGGCGCGGGCGAGCCGCTGCGGGTCCGCGCCGGCATCATCGGGTACGCCGAGCGGCGGCACCTCCCACAGCACCTCGCCGGCCAGCTCCAGTGGCGCCTGACTGGTCGCCAGCACCCGCAGGCCGGGCGCCACGGGCAGCAGCCCCGCGAGCAGCGCGGCGACGGATTCCACCAGGTGCTCGCAGTTGTCGAGCACCAGCAGCAGGTGCCGGCCGCGCAGGGCGCCGGCCAGCCGGTCGGCGCCCGTGGCCGGGTCACCCGGCCCGGCGGCGGGCTGGATCCCCACCGCCGCCATGACCAGTTCGGCCGGGGCGTCGGTCGCCGCGTCCCGGGTGGGCGCGAGCGCGGTGAGGTCGACCAGCCACGCGCCGTCGGGGCAACCCTCGGCCAGCCGGTGGGCCGCGGCCACCGCCAGCCGGGTCTTGCCGACAC
>DASQDS010000632.1:0-8241 GCA_035634075.1 Pilimelia sp.
CGCGCACGGCGACTGGTCGGCGCGGCCGACGCCGCCTGGCGGGGCGGGCTGCACCGGCACGCCGTGGAGCTGCTGCGGCGCAGCGCGGCCGCGGACGCCGACCCTGCGGTCCGGATCGCCGCCGAGCACGTGCGGGCTGGCGTCGAGGCCGACTGCGGTGACGTGCTGGCGGCGGCGGACGCCCTGGTCCACGCGTCGGAGCGGGCTGCCGCCGTCGACGCGACGGTGGCCATCCGGATGCTGGTCGAGGCGGCCGAGGCGGCGGCGTACGCCGGAGACTCCCTGCGGACGGCGGAACTGGGCCGGCGGGCCGCGATCCTGCCGGTGGAGGGCAAGCCGGCCGTGTTCATGAGCGGCCTGTTGCAGGGCATGGGGCGGATCGCCGAGGGCGACAGCGCGTCCGGCGCCGCGCTGCTGCGCCAGGCGACCGCGATCGCCGAGCAGCTCGACGATCCGCGCCAGCTGCTGTGGGCCGGCGTGGCGGCGCGGTTCGTCGGCGACGAGGCGGCCGGCCGGGCCTGGTACGGCAAGGCGACAGCCCGGGTACGCGAGCTGGGTGCGGTCGGCGAGCTTCCGCACGCCCTGGAGTACCTGGCCGAGCTGGAGATGCGGGCCGGGCGGTACGGCCGCGCGATCGCCCACGCCACGGAGGGCCTCGCGCTCGCCCGCGACCTCGGACAGGACACCAGCACCTGCCGGCACCTGGCCACGCTCGCCTTCGTGACCGCGCTGCGCGGGGAGGAGGACGCATGCCGCGGCCACGCCCGGGAGGCGCTGAGCCGGGCGGCGGCACGCGGCCTGGGCCTCGTCGTGGCCGTCGCGACGCACGCCCTGGCCATGCTCGAACTCGGCCTGGGCCGGCCGGCGGCGGCGCTGGTCCACCTGCGCGCAATGCTCGCCGCCCGGCCGGGTGCCGGCAGCCCGTTCCTCGCGCTGTACTGCGTGCCGGACCTGGTGGAGGCCGCCGCCCGCGCCGGGGACCGGGACGGGATCGATGAGCCGCTCGCCGCCTTCGAGCGCATCGTCGGCCCGTCCGGCGCGCCGGGCGCCCAGGCGATCCTGCACCGCGTCCGGGCGTTCGCGGCGGACGGGGATCCGGCCGGTGCCGAGGAGCGCTTCGCCGAGGCCCTTCGCTGGAGCGGGCTCGCCGACCAGCCGTTCGAGCTGGCCCGCACCAGGCTGCTGTACGGCGAGCACCTGCGCCGCGACAAGCGCCGCACCGAGGCCCGGGGGCAGCTGCGCGCGGCGCTGGAGGGCTTCGACGCGCTCGGTGCGGTGCCGTGGAGCGAGCGGGCACGCGCCGAGTTGCGCGCCACCGGCGAGACCGCCCGGCGGCGGAGCCCCGACCCGGTGGTCCAGCTCACCGCGCAGGAGCGGCAGATCGTCCGGCTGGTCGCCGAAGGCGCGACCAATCAGCAGGTCGGGGCGCAGCTGTTCATCAGCAAGCGGACCGTCGAATACCACCTGCACAACGTGTTCACGAAGCTCGGGGTCTCGTCGCGCACGGCGCTGGCGCGGCTGCCGGTGGACTAGGGCCCGCGTCGGCCCAGGGGTCGGCACACTGGGTGTTACACGGATACGAGCGACGAGCCCGGTGGGCCAGGCTGAAGACACACCCAGCCAGACCGGAGGACGTCATGAGCGCCGATACCACCGCGGCACCTACCGCCGCCAAGACCACCGTGGAGCAGCGGGTCGCCAACCTGTTCGGCCTGTCCGGCGACAATTGGCTGCGGCACGCCAACGCGTGGAGCGTATGGACCCGCTTCAGCGTGCTGTCGTTGCTCGCGCTCGCGGTCTGGAGCCGGGCCTGGATCGGGTGGTACTGCCTGATCCCGGTCGCCCTCGCGGTCACCTGGATGATGATCAACCCGCTGCTGTTCCCGCAGCCGCGCTCCACCCGCAACTGGGCCTCCCGCAGCGTGCTCGGCGAACGGATCTGGCTCGACCGCCGCACGGTCGAGTTGCCCGCGCAGTTCCGCTCGCCGGCGCCCGACGTGGCCAACGCCCTGGCCGGCATCGGGCTCGTCATGCTGGCGTACGGCCTGATCACGTCCGACGTCCTGCCGACCATCGCCGGCGTCTTCATCACCAACCTGGGCAAGCTGTGGTACCTCGACCGGATGGTGCTGCTCTTCGAGGACATGAAGCAGCGCAACGCCGAGTACGCCGCCTGGGAGTACTGACGTGCGCCCGCTGAGCCCGCTGCGGACCGCGTTCCTGGTGGCGGTCCCGCTCGCCTGGGCGGCCTCCTGTGGTTCCACCCCGCCCATGACCTCACAGGGTGCGGCCGCCCGGCGATGAGCACCGTGATCCACTGCCCGTCAGCTGTGCGAGACGATGACCACAGCACAGAAGACGGGCAGTGGATCATCTCTCGGCGGCGCCCACGGCGAGGGGTGGTGCGGCCGGCACGGCGACCTCGCGCGGCACGACCCGGTGCGCGGTGGCCAGCACCGCGGTCACCACGAGGCTCGCCGTGCCGGCGATGCCCAGCGCGCCGCCCGCGTACGCGATCAGCAGCCGGGACCGCCCGAGATCCTCGGGCGGGGTGGCCAGCACCCGGTCGGTCAGCTCGATCGCCAGCACCGCGCCGGCCAGCGCCGCCACGCCGCCGAGGACGAGCGTCAGCAGCCCGAAACGACTCCGCGGCGCATACGTCACGTCGCCGTGGCGGCGCTGCGCCAGCAGGATGAACAGCCCGGCCGCACACGCCCAGCCGCCGGCGACGAGCACGGCCGCCGCCGCGTCGCTGGGCCGGTGCCACCCGGCCGAGAGCGTCGCGATGCCGACGAGCGCGGTCCCCACGGTCCCGAGGACCGCGGCGGCCCCCCGCACCCGGTCCGGCAGCACCAGGACCAGCGCCAGGGCCACCGCCGCGGCGACCGTCGTGTGCCCGCTGGGCAGGCTGTTGCCGGCGGCCGCACGCTCCACGTCGATGCCGAGGTCGGGCCGGGCGATGACCCGCTTGAGCACCTGTGTCGTCACGGTCGCTCCGACCACGAGCAGGACGGCGCCGGCCGCGACCGCCACGCGGCGCCGGATCAGCCCGATGAACGCCACGGTCGCCGTGGCGGCCAGCAGCGAGGCCGCCGACACCGCGGTGAGCACCGTGTCGACCAGGTCCGCCACCCGGGCACGCCCGATGCTGTTGCCGGTCAGCGCCGCCGTGTCCAGCGACTGCCCGTGCTCGGACAGCACGAAGAAGCGCCAGGTCAGCACGAACGCGACCACCTCGGCGGCGCCCAGCACCAGCAGCCACAGGGCCAGGCCGACAGGCCATCTACGCATCGGCGCTCAGGACACCATCGAGCCCACGACGGGCTTGGTGAGCAGGGCGGACTGGTTGCGGGTGATGCCCGGGTCGAGCGTGCGGGCGACGAAGATGGCGTGCCAGACGCAGAAGACCAGCACCGTCCACACCTTGCGGGAGTGGTCGGCCTCCT
Source organism: Pilimelia sp. (assembly GCA_035634075.1). GTDB lineage: Bacteria > Actinomycetota > Actinomycetes > Mycobacteriales > Micromonosporaceae > DASQDS01. The sequence continues at coordinate 3,447 of DASQDS010000632.1, forward strand.
CCCGCTTGTGCTCGGCCAGCAGCCGCAGCGCGTACGGCAGGTCGAGCAGGTCCCCCGCGCCGGAGGTGGCCAGGACGTGCCGGGCCCACTCGTACATCTCGCCGCGCAGCCACACCCGGGTCGGCGTCGGGAAGCCGAGCTTGCGCCGGTCCACGATGGCCGGCGGGACGACGCCGCGCAGCGCCTGGCGCATGGCGTACTTGGTGGCGTCCGAGCGCGGCGGCAGCTTCAGCTCCACCGGGATGCCCGCCGCTACCTCGAAGACCTCCCGGTCCAGGAACGGCACCCGCACCTCCAGCGAATGCGCCATCGAGATCCGGTCCGCCTTGACCAGGATGTCGCCCCGCAGCCAGGTGTAGAGGTCGACGTACTGCATCTTGGTCACGTCGTCCAGCTCGACGCACTCGGCGTAGATCGGGGCGGTCACGTCGGTGTACCGCACGGACGGGTCGTAGCGGCGCAGCAGGTGCCGCTTCTCCTCCTCGGTGAACATCCGCGCGTTGCCGTAGTAGCGCTCCTCGATCGGTGTGGTGCCCCGCTCCAGGAAGCTCTTTCCCTTCACCCCCTGCGGGATCACCTTCGACACGGCGCGCAGGCCGCGCTGCATCGGGTCGGGCAGGCCGTGCACGGCGCCGAGCGACAGCGGCTCCCGGTAGATCGTGTACCCGCCGAAGAACTCGTCCGCGCCCTCCCCGGACAGCACGACGGTGACGTGCTCGGCGGCCTCCTTCGCCACGAAGTAGAGCGGCACGAGGGCGGGGTCGGCCACCGGGTCGTCGAGGTGCCAGACGATCCGCGGCAGCGCCTCGATCATGTCCTGCGCGCCGATCTTGGTGGGGATCGTGGTGACGTTCAGGTGCCGGGCCGACTCCTGGGCGACGTCGATCTCCGAGTAACCCGGGACGTCGTAACCCACGGTGAAGGTGAGGATGTTGGGGTTGAACTCGCGGGCCAGCGCCACCACGGCGGTGGAGTCGATCCCGCTGGACAGGAAGGCACCGACCGGCACGTCCGCGCGCATGTGCATGCGGACGCTCTCCCGCAGCGTCTCGCGGATCCGGTCGTACAGCTTGCGCTCGTCGTCCACCGGCGCCGGCCGGAACACCGGCCGGTACCAGCGCCGGACCTCCATCCGGCCGCCCGGCGCCCAGGTCAGGCACTCGCCGGAGCCGATGCGCTGGATGCCCGTGTGCAGGGTGCCGGGTTCCGGGACGTACTGCAGGGTCAGGTAGTGCGACAGGTTGGCGGCGTCGACGCCGGCGTCCCCCGCCAGCGCGGCCGGCGCGAACGGCAGCAGCGCCTTCTTCTCCGACGCCAGATACACGCCGTCGGGCGTCTGCAGGTAGTGCATCGGCTTGATGCCGAAGTAGTCGCGCGCGGCGAACGCCCGCCGCTCCTGGCGGTCCCAGATCACGAACGCGAACATGCCGCGCAGCCGGGACAGCACGCCCGCGCCCCAGTAGTGGTAGCCCGCCACGACCACCTCGCCGTCGCCGGCGGTGGCGAACTGGGCCCCGAACTCCCGGATCAGCTCCTCGCGCAGCTCGATGTAGTTGTAGATCTCGCCGTTGTACGTGAGCAGGTAGCGGCCCTGCGCGTACGGCAGCGGCTCGTGGCTGGACGCCACGTCGATGATCGAGAGCCGCTTGTGCGCGAACACGGCGTCCTCGGCGATGACCTCGACCCCGGTCTCGTCCGGGCCGCGGTGGTGCAGGCACTCGAGCGCCCCGGCGAGGGCGTCGCGGTGGGCGCTCGCGGCGCCGTGGGAGGAGAAGAAGGCGAGCAGTCCGCACATGGCGGCCATCCTCGCACGCGATACCGTCGAGGTCTGCACGACGTCGGCACGGTTGGGGGGCGCGATGATGGGCGACGAGCAGGCCCCGCAGGGGACCGAGGCGCACGATCCGGATTTCCCGGAGGCGTTCCTGGCCTTCATGAGGACCGGCTGGCGGGAGCTCGACCTGGCGCCCGCGCCGCGCCCGGAGGCGGGGCGCCTGGCCGAGCGGCGCGCCGCCCTGTCCGCGGCGTTCCCCGGCGAGACGCTGGTCGTGCCGACCGGCACCGAGAAGGTGCGGGCCAACGACACCGCCCACCCCTTCCGCCCCGGCAGCGACTTCGCGTACCTGACGGGTGACCACGACCCCGACGCCGTGCTGCTGATGCGGCCCGCCGGCGGCGGCCACGACGCCGTGCTCTACACGCGGCCGCACGCCTCCCGCGACAGCGACGAGTTCTTCCGCAGCCGGCACGGCGAGCTGTGGCTGGGCCGCCGGCACACGCTGGCGGAGAAGTCGGCCGAGTTCGGCATCGAGGCTGCGCCCCTGGCCGACCTCCCCGCGGCGCTGGCCGACTGCGCGCCCGGGCGGACGCGGGTGCTGCGGGGCCTGGACAGGGCGGTGGACGCGGGCGTGCGCCCCGCCGACGCGGACGGCGCCCGGGACGCGGAGCTGGCGACCCTGCTCGCGGAGCTCAAGCTGGTCAAGGACGACTGGGAGGTGGCCCAGCTCCAGGCGGCGATCGACGCCACGGTACGCGGGTTCGAGGATGTCGCCCGGGTGCTGCCGGCGGACCGGCCGGTGGCCGAGCGGCTGCTGGAGGGCGTCTTCGCGCTGCGCGCGCGGCACGACGGCAACGACGTCGGCTACGGCTCGATCGTGGCCGCCGGGTCGCACGCGACGATCCTGCACTGGGTCCGCAACACCGGGCACACCCGCGCGGGCGACCTCCTCCTGCTGGACATGGGCATCGAGGGCCCGCACCTCTACACCGCGGACGTGACCCGGGTGCTGCCCGTGTCGGGGCGGTTCACGCCGGTGCAGCGCGAGCTGTACGACCTGGTGCTCGCGTCGCAGCAGGCCGGCCTGGACGCCATCAAGCCCGGCGTCGCCTACACCGACGTACACCGCGCCTGCATGCGCGTGCTCGCCGAAGGCCTGGCCGGCCTCGGCCTGCTGCCGGTGAGCGTGGACGAGGCGATGGAGCAGGAGTCCACGGTCTACCGGCGGTGGACGCTGCACGGCTTCGGCCACATGCTGGGCATGGACGTGCACGACTGCTCCCGGGCCCGCAAGGAGAAGTACCGGGACGGCGAGCTGGCCGAGGGCAACGTGCTCACCGTGGAGCCCGGGCTGTACTTCCAGCCCGAGGACGAGCTCGTCCCGGCGGAGCTGCGCGGCCTCGGCATCCGGATCGAGGACGACGTGCTCGTCACCGCCGGCGGGGCGGTCAACCTCTCGGCCGGCCTGCCCCGCGCAGCCGACGACGTCGAGCGGTGGCTGGCCACCCAGCGGGACGCCGGCCCGCGCCTGCCCGGCTGACCGGCCCGCTCCCCGCGTCGCGGACCGGCGGGTGGTCGCGCGACGTCGAAAGCACCTCGACGCGCCGTGAGCGTCGCGGCCGCGGATAGCATCCAGCGACATCCGCGGCCGCGAGGGGCGTGCGGCGACATTGTTTCCGGTACGCTGTGCGACGGTCTGCCGCCTGGCGGCGCCCCCCGGCGCCAGCGGAGGCCGCCGCCGATTCGCCTGGGCCCGGGCTCCGCCCGGCGGGCCAGGGGAGGCTGTGCGTACGGGAGCGAGCGTTCCGTCGGCACCGCCAGCCACGACCCCGCCGGTGGCCGACGGGAGGACGCGCTCGTGACTGTTTCCGCTGGGCCACGCGGGCCACGCTGGCGCGTGGCGCTCGCGGCGGCGCTGATCATGGCTGCCGCCGCTCTCCTGGTGGGCCCCGCCGGCCCGGCCACCGCGGAGCCGGGCGACTCGGCCACCGACGACGAGGGCGGGTCCACCAGCCTGCGTAAGGTGCTCGACGCGGCCAACCGGGGGTTCGTCGACGCCCGCGTCAAGCTGGACAACTCCAAGCGCCGGCAGCTCGAGCTGGGCCTGAAGCTCAAGGACCTGGAGACCCGGCACGCCGCGCTGTCGGTCGAGCTGGGCGCGGTCACCTCCCGCGCGTACCGCTATGGCCGCCTCACCTCCGCGTCGGTGCTGCTGGAGGCCGACTCGCCGGACGCGTTCTGGCAACGGGCCGCCCTCACCGACCAGCTCGCCCGGCTGGAGGCCAAGCAACTGCGCCGGCTGCGGGACTCCCGGGCCGACGTCACCCGGGCGAAGGCGGCCATCGACGCCGAGGTGCGCACCCAGTCGAAGCAGCTCGCGGTCATGGCCCGGCGCAAGCAGGACGCCGAACGGGCGCTGCGGGCCGCTGGCGGCGGCCGGCCGAGCGGCGGGTACGTCGCGCCGAACTCGCCGCTGGCCAAGCCCGCCCCCCGCGGCTCCGACGGCTCCTGGCCCCGGGAGTCCTGCACGATCGACGACCCGACGACGTCCGGCTGCGTCACCCCGCGCACGTTGCACGCGCTCAACCAGGCCAAGTCCGCCGGTTACACGCGGCACTCCTACTGCCACCGCAGCGGGGGCGGCGGCGAGCACCCGAAGGGCCGGGCCTGCGACTTCTCCGCCGCCAAGGGCGGCTTCAAGAACGAGAACGCCACCGGCGGCGACCGGACGTACGGCAACAACCTCGCCGGTTACCTGGTGAAGAACGCCAACCGGCTCGGCGTCATGTACGTGATCTGGTATCGGGAGATCTGGCAGCCGAGCACGGGGTGGCGCTCGTACAGCGGCGGGGGTGGCCCCGCGGCCACCCACACCAACCACGTCCACCTCTCGATGCAGTGACCCGTCGTCAGGGCCCCGCGGTGGCCAGCAGCCCGGCCGTCCGCATGGCGTCCCGCAGCGGCGACAGCGGGTCCGGCCGGGCGGCGGCCGGCCGAGCGGCGGGTACGTCGCGCCGA
>DASQDS010000633.1:0-15481 GCA_035634075.1 Pilimelia sp.
CGCCTCCAGCGCCTCGACGTCGGCCAGCGCCCGGGCGGGCCCCGCGACCTCCGCCACGGCCACCGTCCGGTTCAGCGCCACCACGGGCGACGGCCACACCGCCAGGAGCGCGTCGTACAGGGTGACGATCTGGGCCCAGTCCGTCTCGTCGTACGTGGGCGCCTCGGCGTAGAGGGAGGCGATCGCCGCCTGGAGCACGTACCGGCCGGGTCGGCCGCCGCGCAGGCCGGCCACGATCAGGCCGTGCGCCTCGGCGATCGCCGCGGCGTCCCACCGGGACCGGTCCTGCTCCGCCAGCCGCAGCAACCGGCCCCGGGCGTCCACCCGGGTGGCGCGCCGGGCATCGGTGGCCAGGAGCAGGGCGAGCAGCCCCCACACCTCCCGCTCGTCGGGCATCAGCTCGCGCAGCATCCGGGCCACGTGCACCGCCTGGTCGACGAGGTCCGTCCGCATGAGCGGCGCGCCCGTCGGCGCCGTGTGCCCGAGGGTGAACAGCAGGTGGATCACCCCGAGCACCGCGTCCAGCCGGTCCGGCAGGCCCGCCGCCCCCGGCACCCGGTACGGGATCCGGGCGACCGTGATCTTCTTCTTCGCCCGGGTCAGCCGGGCCGCCATCGTCGACTCCGACACCAGGAACGCCCGCGCGACGTCCGCGGTCGGCACGCCGCACACCAACCTCAGCGTGAGCGCCATCTGCGCCTCCCGGGCCAGCGCCGGATGGCAGCACATGAAGACCAGCCGCAGCCGCTCGTCCGGTACGGTGCCGGCCGGATCCGCCGCGACCGGCCGGTCCATGGCTGCCTCCTCCTCCGGCTCGTCGGGCTCCACCAGCTCCTCCGGCTCCACCAGCAACGGCAGCTTCGTGCGCAGCACCATCGCGCTGCGCACCGCGTCCACCGCGCGACGCTTGGCCGTGGTGGTGAGCCAGGCCGCCGGGTTGGCTGGGATGCCGTCGCGCGCCCAGCCGACCAGTGCCGCGGCGTACGCCTCCTGCACGCAGTCCTCCGCGAGGTCCAGGTCGCGGGCGACGCGCGCCGTCGCGGCGAGCACCAGGGCCCAGCCGGAACGGTGCGCGTCCGCGACCGCCGCCTCGACGTCGGCCGGGTCCGTCATCCCTGGCCGGGCGGCCCGTAGAACCCGCCCGTAACGGGCCGCACCTCGACGCCGCCGCCCTGCTGGGTGGCCGGATTGCGCCGGGCGATCTCCAGGGCGGCGTCCAGGTCGGGCGCCTCGATGACGTAGACGCCGGCCACGACCTCCTTGGCATCCAGGAACGGGCCGTCGGTCACCACGTCACCGCGGACCGAGGTCGCCACGGTGCTGGGTTCCAGTGCGAACGCCGTCAGCATCGTGCCGCCGAACCTCGCCACGTCCTCGCCGTGGCGCCCGTGCGCCTCGCGCTCGGCCTCGCTGAGGTCAGCGGCGTCGGCCGGCGCCGCCGCGAACAGCAGGATCGCGTACTGGGCCATGGGGCCCTCCATTCGGGTTGCGGGTCGTTTCCTACACCGACACGTCGGGCGGGTGGCGCGAAATCGACAGCCCCTCGCCAAGGTTATGGCGAAGTTCGGGCATCATCGGCCCGTGATCAGTGTGAGTCGCGCGCCGCTGACGGCCGGCCGGCCGGTCCTGGAGGTCCCGCAGTGGCAGGGGTCGGGGTCCCGTACGGCGCGTCGGCTACGGCAGGGGGCAGCCGAGCTCGCCGAGCTGGTCGACCCGGATGCCCGCGTACGGGTCGACGTCGGGGACGGGCGCGGTGCGCGGCGGGACGGGGTCGAAGCCCTGGACGTCCTGGCGCGGAACCTGCACGCGGTCCGCGCCGCGCTGGCCGGTGCCGGTCCCGGTGCCGTGACCACCGTCGGGGGGGACTGTGGCGTGGAGCTGGCGCCCATCGAGGCCGCGCTGGCCGCCCACGAGTCGGGGCTGGCCGTCGTCTGGTTCGATGCCCACGGCGACCTCAACACGCCCGCCTCGTCGCCGTCCGGCGCGTTCCACGGCATGGTGCTGCGCACCCTCCTCGGGGACGGCCCGGGCGAGCTGCGGCCGACCCGGCGGCTGCGCCCCGCGCAGGTCGTCCTCGCCGGCGTGCGCGCGCTGGACCCGGGCGAGCGCGCCTTCGTCGCCGACACCGGCATCTCGCACGTGCCGGTGCCGGAGCTGGCCGACCCGGCGGCGCTGGTCGAGGCGGTCGCCGGCACGCGCCCGCAGGCCGTCTACGTGCACATGGACCTGGATGTGCTCGACCCGCGGCTGTTCGCCTCGGTCGGTGCCGGCGCACCCGATGGCCTGACGCCGGCGCAGCTCGGTGCCGCCGTGCACGCGCTCGCCGCCCGCTTCGCCATCGCCGGCGTCGGCATCACCGAGTACGAGCCGAACCGGCCGGGCGACCGGGACGTGCTCGCCGGGCTGATCGCGCACCTGCGCTCCGGTGGCTGACGGCCCGCCGCGCCGGGACGCCGGTCAGTCCGCCGGAACGTAGGTGCGGACGGTCTCGTTGCCGCGGGCGTGCACGACGGACACCCGCATCCCGTCGCACCGCCACTGCCCGCGTACCCGCACCAGGTGGTGGACGTAGTTGCCCCACACCTCCCACAACCCGTCACCGAGCGCGCGGCTCAGGATGTTGAGCGCGTACCCCTTCGACCGCACCGTGGCCGTGTCCCCCGACACGTCGATGTCGTGGTTGGTCCGCATGTGGAAGCTGGCCTTGTCCGCGTACAGGTTCGTCCGCCACCCGGTCACCAGCTCGTCGGCGCTCATCCGCGCGGGCGGGCCGCCGAGTGCCCCGAAGTCGACCGCCACCGTGTCCGCGAAGAGGTCCCGGCACCCGGCCCAGTCCTTGGCGTCCACCAGATTGTCGATCAGGTCCACCACCCGCCGCACCTCGGCGTGGTTCCCCGTTGTCTCCGTCACGGACCCCTCCAGTCGTGGTCGAGTACCGGATCGATGCTCGCAGCCGGACGCGGTGGCCGACAGGGTCGGATCTTGCTGAGTTGACCACCGCCTCAGCGGCGGAACTCAGCCGGGGCGCGGCCGGTGTGGTGGCGGAACACCCGACGGAAGTGGCTGAGGTTCGCGAAGCCGACCGCGCCGGCCACCTGCGCGACCGGCAGCGCGGTGGTGCGGAGGAGGTTGCGCGCGCGGTCGATGCGCCGGGCGGTGACGAAGCCGTGCGGCGGCATCCCGGTCGCCTGACGGAACGCCCGCGCGAAGTGGAACGAACTGAACCCGGCGACGGCCGCCAGCCGGTCGAGCGTCAGCGCGGTCGGCAGCTCGGCCTCGACGAACTGGGCGACCCGGTCCACGACCCGGGCGTCCAGCGCGCCGGCCGCCGCCGCCCGCGCCGCTGCCGGCACCCCGCAGTACCGGGCGAGCAGGTGCGCCGCCAGGCGGTGGGTCAGCGCGCTGGCCGCCACGTCGCTGAGGTAGGCATCTGCGGCGTGTACGCGGCGCAGGACCGTGCCGATACCGAGCACCACCCCGTCCGGCGCGCCGACGGTCAGCTCGGGCTCGACCGGGCCGCTGCGCCAGGGGGCGGCCAGGCGCCGCAGCACCGCCGGCTCGACGTAGATTTCCAGGGCCTCCGTCGGCTCGCGCACCCGCAGCCAGGAGATGCCCTCGCGCCCGGTGACCACGGTGGACCCGGCCGGTACGTCGCCCTCCACGGTGCGGCCGCCGACGCTGCGCACCAGCCGGTGGTGCTGGCCGAACGAGATGCCGATCTGATGGGGGCGGGTCACCGTCGCCTGCTCGTCGCCGTGCGGCGACAGCACGGCGTACTCCGACCGCATGCCAAGCCATTGCCGGACGCTGCTCCGGTCGGCCGCCGGGTGGTGCGGGTGCATCCGAGGATGGTACGCGGCGGCGGGCTGGCGTGCTGAGCCCAGCGGTCCGGAATGGTTCACGCGGTGCGCCGGAATTGCGCGCCAGGGCCGGGGCGGAATTGCGGATAACCGCACGCGGGAGGTGCGATCGAAGGCGCTCGGCGTAAGTAGTCGGTAATAGATCGACCGGCGATGTGCGGCTCGCATTCGGCCACAATGAATCGTGCCGCGTCGCGGTGTTGACGCGGAAATCCCTGCAGTATTCGACCCGCGCGGGACTCGGTCCCCGGGGGTCGACGATGGAAGGACATCAATGAGGGCAAAGCCATTTATCCTCGGCCTCGCCGTACTGGCCGCGGTTGTCGGGTTCGCGCCCGGCGCGGCAGCGGCCAGCGCGACCGCCCCGACCCCGGTCCCTCCCCACCGGGGATTGGGCCACCTGGACTTCGTCACGCAGCACGGGCTGGGCGTCCGGGTCGCCGGTTGGATCATCGATCCGAGCACGTCGCAGCCGGTGATCGCCCACATCTGGAGCGATGGCGCCGCGGCCGGCTCGGGTCAGGCCGCCGTTAGCCGCCCCGACGTGGGCCAGGCGTACCCCAGCTACGGCCCCAACCACGGGTTCGACTTTTCGGTCCGGGTCACGCCGGGGCTACACACCATCTGCCTGTACCTCAACCAGGCCGGACCGGTCGCCGGCCAACCACCGATCGACTGCAAGAGCGTCACCGTCCGGCATGAGCCCTTCGGCGCCTTCGACGGGACGCAGCCGACGGGTTCCGGCGTCCTCGTCAGCGGCTGGGCGATCGACCCGGACACCGCCGCGGCCATCGATGTGCACGTCTACATCGACGGGGTGATCGCCGGGGGTATCGTCGCCAGCGCCTTCCGGCCGGACGTGGCGAACGTCTACCCGGCTTACGGCACGCACCACGGGTTCGTCCACACGTTCCCGGCGTCCCCCGGCAGCCACGAGGTCTGCATCTACGCCATCAACGCGGGGGCGGGCGCGGGCAACCCGCTCCTGGGGTGTAAACGGACATAAGCGGGGGGAACCCCGGAACGGATAGCTGGGCGGGCACGGTCTCGGGTGGGGAGGCCGTGCCCGTCCGCACGGACCGTTGAGTTCCGGCGTACGCGCAGTATCGTCACGACGAGACGACCCTTGGAGGGTGACGATGCGGACCCGCCGCGCGCTCGCCGTACTGCTGTGCGCCCTGCTCGGCCCGGCGGCCGTGGCCCCGCCTGCCGTGGCCGCGGCCGCGCCCGGTGGCGGGGATGCCCGGGTGGCGCCGATGCACTCGCTCCGCGGCCCGGTGACCGACGAGAACTTCTACTTCGTCATGGCCGACCGGTTCGCCAACGGTGACCGCGGCAACGACACTGGCGGCCTGCCCGCGGACCGGCTGGTTTCGGGCTACGACCCGACCGCGAAGGGCTTCTACAACGGCGGCGATCTGCGTGGACTGCTGGACCGGATCGACTACATCCGCGGGCTGGGGACGACGGCGATCTGGCTGACGCCGAGCTTCGCGAACAAGGCGGTCCAGCCGGAGGACGGCCCGTCGGCCGGCTACCACGGCTACTGGATCACCGACTTCACCCGGATCGACCCGCACCTGGGCAGCAACGACGACCTCCGCGCCCTGGTCGACGCGGCCCACGCCCGCGGCATGAAGGTCTACTTCGACATCATCACCAACCACACCGCCGATGTGATCGGGTACGCCGAGGGCGCCCGCCGGCCGTACGTGTCGAAGGACGTGAGGCCGTACCGGACCGCGGCCGGCGCGCCCTTCGACGACCGCGACCACGCCGGCGCGGGGCGCTTCCCGGCGCTGGACCCGGCGGTGTCGTTCCCGTACACGCCGGTGCTGGAGCCGGGGGAGGCGGGCCTGAAGGTGCCCGCCTGGCTCAACGACGTCACGCTCTACCACAACCGGGGCGACACGACGTTCGTCGGCGAGGACTCGCTGTACGGCGACTTCTTCGGCCTCGACGACCTGTTCACCGAGCACCCCCGGGTTGTCCGGGGCATGATCGAGATCTACCAGGCGTGGATCCGCGACTTTGGCGTGGACGGGTTCCGGATCGACACGATGAAGCACGTCGACGACGCGTTCTGGCGGGCCTTCGGCCCGGAAGTGCTGCGCTACGCCCGCGCCCACGGCAAGACCGAGTTCTTCATGTTCGGCGAGGTGTTCGACACCACGAAGAGCTTCACCTCGCAGTACACCACCCGGGGCCGGATGCAGGCGGTCCTGGACTTCCCGTTCCAGGCGGCCGCCCGCGACTTCGCCTCGCGGGGGCAGCCGACCAGCCGGCTCGCGGAGTTCTTCGCCGGCGACGACTGGTACACCGACGGGGACTCGAACGCGTACCAACTTCCCACCTTCCTCGGCAATCACGACATGGGCCGCATCGGCGGCTTCGTGCAGGCCGACAACCCGGGCGCCGGCGACGCCGAGTGGCTCGCCCGGGACCGGCTCGCCCACGAGTTGATGTACTTCTCCCGCGGCAACCCCGTCGTCTACTACGGCGACGAGCAGGGCTTCACCGGCCCGGGCGGCGACCAGGACGCCCGGCAGAGCATGTTCGCCAGCCGGGTGCCCAGCTACCTCGACGACGACCTGCTCGGCACCGACGCCACCCACGGCCAGGACAATTTCGTCGCCGGCCACCCGCTGTACCGGTCGATCAACCGGCTGGCCGCGGTCACCCGGGCGCACCCCGCCCTCCGCGACGGGGCCCACCAGCACCGGTACGCCGATGACGGGCCCGGCGTGTACGCGTTCTCCCGGATCGACCGGCGCCAGCAGCACGAGTACGTCGTCGCGCTCAACAACAGCGAGCAGGCGCGCACCGCCGCCGTCCCGACGTACCTGAGCCGGGCCGGCTTCGCCCGCGTCTACGGTACGGGGCCCGCCCGCGTGGCGTCCGGCAGCGACGGTCGGCTCGCCTTGACCGTGCCGCCGCTGTCCACGCTGGTCTACCGCGCCACCGAGCGGTTGCCCCGGTCGAGCGCCGCCCCGGCGATCCGGCTGGCGCCACCGGCGCCCGCGGCCGAATCCCGGGGGCGCATGCGGGTCGCGGCCGCGGTGGCCGGCCGGGCGTTCGCCGAGGTGACCTTCTACGCCCAGGCCGGCGGCGGCCGGTGGGCGCCGATCGGCACCGACGACACCGCGCCGTACCAGGTGTTCCACGACGTCAGCGGCCTACGGCCCGGCGCGCCGGTGCGGTACCGCGCCGTTGTGCTGGACAACGCGGGCCACACCGCCGCCAGCGCCGTGCGCCGCGCCGCCGCGCCCGCGCCGGCGCTGACGATCGAGTCGCCGCGCGCGGGCAGCGGCGTCCGGGGGAGGGTGGAGGTGCGGGCGACCGCCGACCCGGAGCGGGCGAGCCATGTGGTGAGCTTCGAGCGGCGCGTGGACGGCGGCCCGTGGACCGCCATCGGCACCGATGCCTCGTCGCCGGCGTACACGGTGTTCGACGATCTGGCCCCGCTCGGCCTGGCCGCCGGCGCGGTGGTGGAATATCGGGCGCGGCTGCGGGAGCCGGGCCGGCACCCGGTGACCAGCGCGGTCCGGCGGGTGCGGGCGGCCGGTCCCCCGGCCACCACGGCGACGGTGCGCTACTTCCGGCCGGCTGGCGACTACGACCGGTGGGGCCTGCACCTGTGGGGCGACGCGGTCGACCCGGCGGCGCTGGCCCGCGTCGGCTGGGAGACCCCGTGGCCGGCGGCCCGCGTGCGGGACGGCTGGGCGGAGTACGACATCCCGCTCGTGGACGACACCAGGCCGGTGAACTTCATCTTGCACCTGCCGGGCGGGGACGCCGTCCCGACGACGCGGGAACCGGGCGGCGACCGGTCGTTCGTGCCGGTGGACACGCCGCAGATCTGGCTCCGCCAAGGCGACCCCACCGTCCACCCCACCCCACCGCCGACGGGCTGACCTCTAGCCGGATTCGAACTGCCGGCCGATTATGTCGAGCAACGCGGCGTGCGTGTCGCCGTCCGCGGCGGCGACCAGACCGCCCACGCCCGTATGGAGCGGCTGCCCCACCAGTCCCGTCACCACGCAACCCGCGGCCTCGCACAGCGCGATGCCGGCGGCGAAGTGGACGCTGTCGCGCAGCTCGCCGGCGGTGACGTACGCGGCCCGCCGGCCGGCGGCGACCCAGGCGAGCGCCAGGGTCGTGGAGAGCACCCGAGGCTGGAAGTCGGTGCCGAAGGCCGGGTCGGCCAGCATCGTCACCGCCCGGAACCTGTCGGCGTTGGGCTGTGGGGCGTCCAGGTTCACGTCCACCAGCCGATACTCCGCCGACGGGGTGAGCGCCACGTCAGTGCCGTCGCGGCGCACGTTGGCCGCGCTGCCGTCCGTCCAGAACACCTCACCGGTGAGCGGGTCCGCGGACGCCGCCACGGCGACCCGGCCACGTTCGCGCAACGCGACGTTGACCGCCATCAAGGGGCTCCGCGCGGCGAAGTTCAGGGTCCCGCACAGCGGGTCGACGAGCCAGGTGCGGTCGGCCGAGCCTGCGGCGCCGAGTTCTTCCCCCCGGTACGCGTCGGCCGGCCGGGCCGCCCGCAGGACGCTGCGGATCGCCTTCTCGGCGTCGATGTCGGTGTCGGTGGCGAAGTCGGTGGCCGACTTCGCGAACCGGACCGGCGACGAGCACCCGTCAGTCCTCGCGGATGACCGCGACGCCACCGGCGGGCAGCGGGACGATGCCGTGGTGCCGGTCACCGCTGAGCAGGTCGACGCCGGCGCCGGCCGCGCTCGCGTCGGCGGCCGAGTGGTTGATCAGGAAGAGGTACGAACCGGAGGCGGACGCGCGCCGGACCGCCTCCACCCCCGCCGGCACGGCGGTGACCGGGGTGCTGCCCGTGTCGTCGAGCAGCCGGCCGACGAGCTCGTCGAACCCGCGCTCGTCCAGCTCGGTGGCGAGGTACCAGGCGGCGCCGCCGCCGGGCAGCCGCCGGCGCGTCACGGCCGGGACCCCGGCCAGGTCGCCGCCCGCGTAACTGGCGACGACCTCGGCGTCGCGGGCCCGGAGCAGCTCGCTCCAGCCCTGCCCGCACCAGCCGTTGTCGAGGTCGACCCGGTGACCGGGGGCCAGCGGGCAGAACTCCTCGCTGGCCGCCCCCACCAACTCGCGGAACGCGCCGGGGTAGCCGCCCGTGCGCACGGTGTTGTGCTCGTCGACGATCCCCGAGTTCCAGGTGACCAGCACGGTGCCGCCCGCCTCGGCGTACGCGGCGATCCGGCGCGCGTCGCCGTCGGAGATCAGGAACAGGCCGGGGACGATGACGAGCCGGTACCCGGTGATGTTCGCCCAGGGGGGCAGCACGTCGACGGTCACCGCCCGGTCGAAGAGCGCGCGGTGCACGGCCCGCGCCGTGCCGGCGTACGCGAGATCGTTGCGGGGTTTGAGGCCGCTGCGCAGCGCCCAGCCGGCCTCGTTGTCGTGCAGCAGCGCGACCTGCGCGCCGACCACCCTGCTGCCCTGGACCTCCGTCAGCCGGCCGAGGTACCGGCCCAGCCGGGTGATGTCCCGGAACATCCGGGTGTCCGGGCCGGCGTGCGGCAGCATGGCCGAGTGGAACTGCTCCGTGCCGGCCTTCGAGGCACGCCACTGGAAGTACATGACGCTGTCCGAGCCCCTGGCCAGGTGCGCGATCGCGTGCCGGAGCAGCTCGCCGGGCGGCTTGGCGAGGTTGATGGGATGCCAGCTGGCCGCGCCCGCCGCGTGTTCCAGCAGCAGCCACGGCCCGCCGCCGCTGATGCCGCGCATGCGGTCGCCGCTGAACGCGATGTCCTGGTGGCGCAACGGATCCGGCCCGTAGGTGTAGTGGTCGTTCGCGACGATGTCCGTCTCCGGCGCCCAGCGGGCGTAGTCGACGACGTCCGGCCCCAGGCCGACCATGAAGTTGGTGGTCACCGGCAGGTCCGGCGTGCTGCTGCGCAGCAGGTCGCGTTCGGCGCGGTAGTGCTCGAGCAGGGCGTCGGAGGAGAACCGCTCGAAGTCGAGCAGGTGGCCGGGGTTGTGGGCGGTCCGGCCGTGCGGGGTGACGATCTCGTCGTACGACGAATAGCTGTTGCCCCAGAACGCCATCCCCCACGCCGCGTTGACCGCGTCCACAGTGGAGTGCCGCTGCGCGACCCAGCGTCGGAACGCCGCGGCCGACACGGGGCAGTGGCAGCGGGCGTTGCCGCCGCCGAGCTCGTTGCTGACGTGCCACATCGCCACGGCGGGGTGCCCGGCCACGTGCCGGGCCAGCCGCTCGACGACCCGCAGCGCGTACCGCCGGAACACCGGCGAGGACGGGCACCAGCCGAGCCGGCCACCGGGCGCCAGCGGGTGCCCGAGCTCGTCCGTCGGCAGGATCTCCGGGTGCAGCCGGTGCAGCCACATCGGTACGGCCGCCGTCGGGGTGGCCAGATCGACGCGGATCCCGTGGTCGTGCAGGAGGTCGAGAAGGCGATCCAGCCAGCCGAAGTCGAACTCGCCGGGGCGCGGCTCGTACCGGCACCACGCGAACACGCCGACCGTGACGAGGTTGACGCCGGCCTCAACCATCAACGCCATGTCCTCGGCCCACACCGCCTCGGGCCACTGCTCCGGGTTGTAGTCGCCGCCGAAGGACAGCCCGGTCGTCGGCCACCGCCGCTGTGCCGCCGCTGTGATGGCTCCGTCCCCCCTGCTGCTGGTGGTGACCTGGTCCGCGTGGTACGGGAGTTTAGCGGTGAAAGGGAGGGGTAGCCCACGTGCCTGGAGGGCTTCGCGGGTGTCGGGGCCGACGACGAGCGGGATCCGCTGGAGGCGCCTGATGCGTGCAATGGTCTACCGCGGTCCGTACCGCATCCGGGTGGAGGAGAAGGACCGCCCGTCGATCGAGCATCCGAACGACGCCATCGTCCGCGTCGCCCGGGCGGCCATCTGCGGCTCCGACCTGCACCTTTACCACGGGATGATGCCGGACACGCGGGTCGGCATGACATTCGGGCACGAGTTCATCGGCGTGGTCGACGAGGTCGGCCCCTCGGTGCAGAACCTGAAGGTCAACGACCGGGTCATGGTGCCGTTCAACATCTTCTGCGGCACGTGCTTCTTCTGCGCCCGCGGCCTCTACGCCAACTGCCACAACGTCAACCCGAACGCCACGGCGGTGGGCGGCATCTACGGCTACTCGCACACCTGCGGCGGCTACGACGGCGGCCAGGCCGAATTCGTCCGGGTGCCGTTCGCCGACGTCGGGCCCAGCATCATCCCCGACTGGCTGGACGACGAGGACGCCGTCATGCTCACCGACGCCCTCGCCACCGGCTACTTCGGCGCCCAACTCGGCGACATCGTCGAAGGCGACGTGGTGGTCGTCTTCGGCGCCGGGCCGGTCGGCCTGTTCGCCGCGAAATCCGCCTGGCTGATGGGCGCCGGCCGGGTCATCGTCATCGACCACATCGACTACCGGTTGGCGAAGGCCAGGACGTTCGCCCACGCCGAGACATACAACTTCACCGAGTACGACGACATCGTCGTCCACTTGAAGAAGATCACCGAGCACCTCGGCGCGGACGTGGTCATCGACGCGGTGGGGGCGGAGGCCGACGGCAACTTCGTGCAGCACGTGACCGCCGCCAAGCTGAAGCTGCAGGGCGGCTCACCGGTCGCGCTGAACTGGGCGATCGACTCCGTGCGCAAGGGCGGCACCGTCTCGGTGATGGGCGCATACGGGCCGATGTTCAGCGCCGTCAAATTCGGCGACGCGCTCAACAAGGGGCTCACCCTGAGGATGAACCAGTGCCCGGTGAAAAGGCAGTGGCCGCGCCTGTTCGAGCACATCAAGAACGGCTACCTCAAGCCCAGTGACATCGTGACGCACCGGATCCCGCTGGAGCACATCGCCGAGGGATACCACATCTTCTCCGCCAAGCTCGACGACTGCATCAAGCCCATCATCGTCCCGAACGGCGCCTGAGGAACCGGAGACCCATCGTGGCCTACACATCGGACAAGCCGAAGCTGGCCGAATCCATCGACCAGCTGCGTGCCCGGATCCCCGGCTGGGGCGCCGACCTGGACCCGGCGGACCGACCCGCGGTGCCGAAGGAGCGGCTGGACCCGGACCGGGCCGGCGCGCACTGGGACTTTCCCGAGCGGCAACCGGAGCGGTGGCCGCGCGAGCGGTCGATCGAACACAAGTTCCTCACCCCGGTGTTCGGCACGTCGTGCCCGCCGAAAGGGCTGTCCGGGCTGGTGCGCAAGTACGCCTACGCGAAGTACAGCGAAGCGCGGGCCGCGCACTGGCTGCTGCTGCTGGCCGCCGACCGCGTGGACGCCGTGGAGAGCATGGCCCGGTCCCTGCTGACCGGCCGCCCGGACAACCCGATCACCGAGACCGGGGTGCTCAGCGAGTTCACCCACCACGGGTGGGCATCGCGGGTCGGCCGGAAGCGGGCCGACCTGGCACACCAGCCGCTCGACCCGATCATCGTGGTCGCGCCGCTGGTGGCGGCCGGGGCGATCGCGTACGCGGTGTTCCGGCGCCTCGCCGGTCGCACCGGCTAGCCCGCCGCCCGTGCTCTCGACGCAGCCCGCCATCCCCGCGGGCACCCTCGCCGCCGGCCGGCAACCGCTACTTCCCGCCCCGGGAGGCCTGCTGCTGCGGCCCTGGGAGCCGGCCGACGCGCCGGTGTTCCTCGCCGCCTACCGGGACCCGGAGATCAGGCACTGGCACACCCGCCAACCCGCGTCCGAGGACGAGGTCCGGGACTGGTTCGCGCAGTACCGACAGGCCTGGGAGCAGGAGACGGGAGCGAGCTGGGCGGTGACGCGAGGCGGCGGTGAGGTGCTGGGCCGTGTCGCCCTGGGCAGCATGAACCTCAATGACGGCGTCGCGGGATGCGCCTACTGGGTCCTTCCGGCCGCGCGGGGAGCTGGTGTCGCCTCCCGTGCCCTGACCGCCCTGAGTGCCTGGGCGCTCGGCGAGGCCGGCTTCCACCGTCTGCAACTGGATCACTCGACCCGCAACCACGCCTCCTGCCGCGTCGCCCTCAAGTCCGGCTTCGACCTGGAGGGCACGAAACGCAGCGACGCGGTCCATGCGGACGGGCGGCACGACATGCACCTGCACGCCCGCATCCGGGGCGACGAACAAGCCGCCTGATCCCGGCGACCCCGTGGTCGGTCAGGTGCCGCGCACGGAGAACTCGTTGCCGTCGGGATCGGCCAGCAGGACGGCGCCGTCCGCACCGACCTCGATCCGCGTGGCCCCGAGGGACACCAGCCGGTCGACCTCCGCCCGCTCGTCGCCACCGGGTGGGGCGAGGTCGAAGCGCTGCCGGTTCCGGGCCGTCTTCAGGGCCAGGGGCGGGCCGCCCCACGCGACCTTCGTGCCGCCGCGCGGTGACTGGATCGCGGTCTCCTCGTTCTCGTCCCACACCAGCGGCCAGCCCAACGCCTCGCTCCAGAAGAGGCCGACCTGCCGGGTGCCGTCGCAGGCGATCTCGCCGAGCGGGCCGCACCCGGCGAGGAAGGCGTTGCCCGGCTCGATCACACAGAACTCATTGCCCTCGGGATCCGCCAGGACGATGTGCTCCTCCTCGGGGCGCTGCCCGACGTCGAGGTGGCCGGCGCCGAGCCGCAGCGCCGTCGCCACCAGGTGCTGCTGGTCGGCGTGGCTGGCGCTGGTCAGGTGGAGGTGCATGCGGTTGGGTCCCGCCTTCACCGTGCTGCTCGAGACGAACCGGAGGCCGAGCTGGGTGTCCGCGCCGGGCAGGAGCGCACCGCCGGCGTCGTCGACGACCTCCCGGCGGAGCATGCCGGCCCAGAACTGCGCCAGGCGGTGCGCGTCGTGCGCATCGGAGGTCACCGCCAGCAATAGCGAGGGCATCACCGAAGGGTAGTCCCCTCCTGCTCGGCGGCACGATGGATGGCGATCACCTCGTCCGTACCTCGGTAGGCGACGCGACGCTGCTGCCGGCGATGAGACACTCCTGCCCGTGACGACATCGGATGACCGGGGTACCGGAGCGCTCTTGTTGGTCGCTGTCGTCGAGATGGCGCCGGGGTCCGCCGAGGCGGGCCGGCGGTACGAGGACGCGGTGCTGGCCCTGCTCGATCGCCACGGCGGAGCGGTCGAGCGGCGCCTGCGGACCGGCGACTCGACCACCGAGGTGCACGTGATCCGGTTCCGGTCGCGCGCCGGTTACGAGTCCTTTCTGGTCGACCCGGACCGGCTCGCCCACCGGGCGGACCTCGGCGACGCGGCACCGACCACCCGCGTACTCGAGGTGCAGGAGGCTTGACGCCCGGCAGTCTGTCGTCCTCAGCTGGACCACAGTGGCGTCTCAGCCGGCGGCAGCTCTGTCCGTAGTCGGACGTGCCTGGCCGGGCAGCGGTCGTGCCACCAGTCAACAACTAGCCGAAATGAGTGCGCCCCACCGGCCCTTGTCCCCGTGGCATTTCGTCCTGGCCGACACTCTATCCGCAGGACTGCGGGCGTGGCTTCCGGCGCGTATCGTGCGGCTCGTGACCGCTATCTCTCTGATGCTCGCGGTGCCGGACGCTCCAGCGGCATCCGCCTGGTATCAACGCGCTCTCGGCGCCACCGAGCTGTGGAACCTCGGCTCGGTGATCGGCTTGGAGGTCGGAGGGGCGCCGTTCTTTCTGGCCCAGCCGGAAGGCAACCGCTGGGAGAGCCCGGTCGACCTGGGCACCACGACGGTACGGGTCGAGGTCTTCGTGGACGACCCGGACTCGTTCGCCAGCGGTGCCGCGGCTGCGGGGGCGGATTACCACGATCCGGTACGAGACCACGAAGCGCCGTGGGGGACACATCGACAAGGGGGCTTCTTCGATCCATACGGGCATCTCTGGCTCGTGGGTGACAAGTCGCCGCTACGACGCTACTGAGACATCGGCCCCGGATACGGCGAAAGTCCACGGCTGCTCATCGAACCATCAGCCGCGCTCGGTCGGGTCTCTGCCCGCACAAGCCCAACCGTCGGTACCGACGGTAGTCCCCACCATTGATCCCCGACCCGGTCTACCGGATGCGGACCGGGGCCGGTGGCACGTGGACGTGCTGCATGCCGCCGCCGCCCTCGACATAGCCGGACGCGCTCCAGCGTGCGGCGCCCGGGACGAACGAGCCCGTGTACGCGGAAAGCTCGGTGGCGTACCACTGCGGGGCGCCGGTGCACACCGTCGGTTCCAGGTAGCCGATGCCGTTCACGCGGACCCCGTTGATGACCTGCTCGACGCTGAGGTCGAGGACGCCCCGCTCCGGCACACCGCCCGGGAACGGCCCGCAGCTGTACTGCCCGACCAGCACGACGCTCGCGGCAGTGTCGCCGAGGAACGCGTACCGGCCGGTGATGGTCAGCCCGGCGGCGGCCGCCGGGGTCGCCGGCACGACGAGCGCGGCCGCGGCCAGTGCGGCCACCATGAGCACGCGCCGTACGAGGGGCCTTCCACGCTGTCCTCTGCTGATCACGGCAGACCTCCGGCGTCACCCGCGCGCGCCCGGCCACGCGGTGGAACCGGCACGATACCGCGAAAGGCGACGCCCCCAGTGCCCTCCGCCGCCGATCCCGCAACTACTCACAAGTCGCTGCCGTGCGTGATCAAGGGATTCGTGCCGCGACACGCCGGTC
>DASQDS010000634.1:0-1631 GCA_035634075.1 Pilimelia sp.
CGCCCGGCTGGCCGCGGTGGCCGCGCCGGCGTTGCCGCCCGCGCGGCGCAGCCGGGCGGCCATCCGCGCGGAGTTCGGGGTCGGGCCGGGGGTGCCGGTGGTCCTCTCCGTCGGCCGCCTGCACCCGCAGAAGCGGTACGACGTGCTGGTCGCGGCGGCCGGCCGGTGGCGGCAGCTGACCCCGGCGCCGGTGGTGCTGATCGCCGGCAGCGGGCCGAGCTACATGGAGCTGGCGGCGCGGATCTCTGCCGTCCGCGCCCCGGTCCACCTCGTCGGCCACCGCACCGACGTGGCGGACCTGCTGGCCGGCGCGGATCTGGCGGTGGTGACCAGCGACTGGGAGGCCCGGCAGCTGTTCGCCCAGGAGGCGATGACGGCGGGGCTGCCGCTGGTGGCCACCGCCGTGGGGGGGATCCCGGACCTGGTGGGCGACGCGGCCGTGCTGGTGCCGGCCGGCGACGTCGACGCGCTGGACGCCGCCGTGCGCGGGCTGTTGACCGACCCGGAACGCCGGGCGCGGTACGGCCGGCGCGCGGTCGAGCGGGCCGCCGGCTGGCCGACCGAGGCCGACACGGTGGCGCAGGTCACCGGCGTGTACGCGGCGCTGGCGGTGGGACGTACCCGATCGGGGCCGGCGTGATGCACGGGCGCCTCGGCGCGGTCGTGCTCGGCCTGGTCGCGGCGGTGACCACGGCGGCCGCGCTGGCGGCCCGCCCGGCCGCCGGCGCACCGCAGCCGACGGTGGACTACGTCGTCGTCGTGGGGGTGCCGGGCCTGCGCTGGGACGACGTCGACGCCACCCGCACCCCCACGCTGTGGCGGCTGGCCTCCGAGGGCTCGATCGGCTCGCTGTCGGTGCGCTCCGCGCACCTGCCGACGTGCCCGAGCGACGGCTGGCTCACGCTGGGGGCCGGCAACTACGCCGCGTGGCACGGCACCGACACGGCCGGCCAGTGCCCGCCCGTGGCGGCCAGGATCCGCCAGCCGGACCGGATCGGCGCCAACCTGGAGCAACAGCGCACGGTGGTCCGCCGCAACACCGAGCGGTTGCCGTGGGGCGCGGTGCCCGGCGCGCTGGCCGAGTCGGTGCGCTGCACCGCCGCCGTGGGCCCGGGCGCGGCGGTCGCGGCGGCGCGCCCGTTCGGCCGGGTCGACCGCTACCAGCCGCGCCTGCCCGCCGACCCCACCGACCTGCTCTCCTACTGCGTGCTGAGCATCGTGGACGCCGGCACCGTCGCCGGCCCGCCCGGCCCGGCCCGGGAGGCGGCCGCCCGGCAGGTCGACGCCGCTTTGGCCACGGTGCTGGCCGCCCGGCCGGCGCGTTCGCTGAGGCTGATCGCCGGCGTCTCGGACACCGACGCCACGTCCCGCCTGCACGTGGCCATCGCGCACGGGCCGGGCTGGGCCGGTGGCTGGCTGACCTCGGCGAGCACCGGCCGCGACGGCTACCTCCAGCTGGTCGACCTCGCCCCCACCGCGCTCGCGGCGCTCGGCAAGGCGGCGCCGAAGGGGCTGTTCATCGGGCAGAGCGCGAACAGCGTGCCCGGCCGCCCCGCCGACCTCGCCGCCGCCGTCACCGCGCCGGCCGACGCGGACCGCGAGGCCGCCGCCCAGCGCCGCGTCGCCGCCGG
>DASQDS010000635.1:0-14730 GCA_035634075.1 Pilimelia sp.
CACCGCCGGGCCGGTTGCCCGGTCGTCGGTGCGGGCGGCGACCACGCCGGCCGGGGCCGAGCCCACGGCCCGACCGTCGCCCGCCCGGCTGGCGGAGCGATCCATGCGGGCCTCCCGCCGGGCGTGGCGAGCCAGCTACCGCACGGTCGCGGTCACCCGGTCCGGTTTCCGCGGCCAGGTCACGATGCGCGGCACGGGACCGCCGGTCACCACCGCGGTGTCGATCACCCTGCCCGTGGGCGCGACGGTGACGTCGGCATCGGGCGCGGCGGTCGTCCAGCGCGGCAGCACCGCGATCTTCACCGTGCGGGCCGCAACCGCCGACTTCACGTTCACCGTCCGGGCCCCCGGTGCCGCCGGCCCGCTGGCCTGCCACCTCCACCACGGAAGCTGCACGGGGGTATCGGGATGACCTGCGGGCCGGGGAGCGTTACGCTGGTAGGCGCCGCGGCAGGCGCGGCACGTCCAGGGGGTGACTGGTTTCGACTTTGTACGTTGAGGCAGGGGAAGCGAGCCGAGGAAGCCGACGTCGTCTCGAAAATCGTCGTCGGAAACTATAAGCGCCAATGCTAACGCTAAGCGCGCGTCTTTCGCTCTCGCCGCCTGAGGCAGAGCTGACGCTGTCGGTCTAGGAGTGCCTTCGGCCTAGTCACCGGCATCAGCTAGAAGGCTGGCCGATCGACCCCGATCGCGGGGGTCGTGAGGTGAGATCAATCAGCGATTGGGCCCGTCACACCGACTCGCTCGCGTGATCGGTGGGGCCGAGTAGAGGCACAGCGAGCTGCGCTCGGAGAAGCCCTGGCAAGGCGGCGAAGGACCCGGGTTCGATTCCCGGCACCTCCACCGTAGATCATCGGCGGTGCATGCGGTTTGGGTGCACCGCCGATGCTGTGTCGGTGGTGGTGCGTCGAGATGTTTGCCCATTTCGGCAGAGCCGGGCTCGGGCTGGCGAGATGCAGTCCCGCCCTGGCCAGACTGGTGGGAAACGTGCCTTCAGGCGGTCAGGACATCGACGTCATACTTCTGGATGTGGGTGTCGCGGGTAATCAGTGTTAGACCTTCGAGTTGAGCTTGGGCTATCAGGATGCGGTCGAAGGGGTCGCGGTGGTGCACCGGCAACCGTCCCGCTGCGATCCCGTGCTCGGCGGTGATGTCCAGGAGTCGGAAGCCACTATCGCGAATCTGCTCGGGCAGGTCGGGCGGGTCGAGCTTGCCGAGTGCTTGTTTAATGGCGACCTCCCATACCGTTGCTGAGCTGACGTAGACGTCGAGTTCCTGATCGAGGCGATCCTTGATCTCATCAGCGAGCGTGGGATCGTCCGTAAGCCACCACATCACTATGTGGGTGTCAAGAAGAAGGCTCATGGCGCGAGCCCGAAGTCATGGGCGATGCTTTCGTTAACCTCGGGGGAGTCCCAGTCGTCGGAAGCGACGATGCGGCCCTTCAGGGAACCTCGTCCGGACCTGACAGGGCCGGGCCGGATCGACTGCAATGGTGTGCGCACGCTGGACTCATTGTCGATCTGCCAGAAGGTCCAACCGTTGCGGTTGTCATTGATGGTGGGGTTGTAATGCCTGATCACTGCCCGCGCGGCACCAGTCGGGGTCTTGAATGACTGACCTGCGAGTGGGCCGTCGATGATCTCGACTCGGGCCGGCTCAGTGTATCTGGCGCGGACTCGGTGTCCTTCGTAGTCGGCATAGACCGTGACGCCCTGGTCCGCGGGCTGAGGGCGCTCGTCGTCTGTCAGGGTGCTGGCTTCAATCAAGCGACGAATGACCGCGCTCTCTGAGAGGTTCGCCACCCGAGCCGCGAACGACACGGTGAGCTTCGTGTACTCGTCGACCTCGATGGTCGCCATGCGTATCACCTCCGGCGGTCATGCTAGCGCAGGTAGAGAAAGCAAATCAAGCAAACACAGCATGATCAGCAGTGCTGAAGGCGGATCACGCGTACGACGTCTGGGTCGTCCGTTACGGCTGACGGACCGGTGAGCTGGCCTGCCGGGCACGCGCTGCTGCCGAGGTGTTCGCCGTTGATGTAAGTCGCATCACCTCTGTTTCTGGAGGGGATGTTCTCACCGCTGGTCGCTTCGTCGGTTGGTGCTGCTGGGACCGTTGAGCTGGACGAGCGTGGTCCGTAGCTGACTGACCTGTTCGGCGGGGTTCAAGTAAGCGGTCATCACCTCCACCGTGGAGAGCAGCGGCGGCATCACCCGGTTGGGTGGTGCCGCCGCTGTCGTCGCCCTCGCTGTCGAAGATGTCCAGCAGCTCTTGCTGGCCCGATCGTGGTGCGGCTGGGTCGCCGCCGGACCGCATGCGGCCGGCGCTGACGAAGCCCCGCGCCGGCATTCGACGCGGCTGCGGCACGCTCGCAGCCATGACGCGGTCTCGACCACGGCGGGCTCAGGTAGGTTCGCCTGATGCCCGACCTCGCCGCCTTCCGCTCGGCCTGCTACGCGGCCGCCCGATCCGTCGGCGGATCGGTGGCCGGCTTTCGTCTCTCGGAAGGGGCGACGCCGAACTTTCACCAGGGCCTCGTCACGCACCGAGGCCGCACCGTGGCCGTGGTGTGGGTCCGTTCGTCGTCGTGGCTGGCCGTCGCCGAGCCACGGGACATCGAGTTCGTCGGCGGCGGACGGGAATCGGGTCCACTGCGGTTCAGAGACGACCCGGAGCTGGTGACTGCGTTAGCTGCGGCCACCGACTTCCGGGTGCTTACGCTGGCGGAGGTGGACCGCCCCTTCGACCCGGCCGCTTGGCCATGCCTCTCGCCCGACGACGTGACGCATCGCAACCCCGCCACGGTCGGGGAAGCCCTCTTCCACTATGGGGATTAGGGCGGGCTACCCGCCTCAGCGACCGAAGCGGGCCTGGATTTCGTAGTACGGGTAGGGGATGCGCTGCCAGGTCACCGAGAACCTGCCGGTCGGGCCGCTGTCGACCCGGATTGCCCCGCCGTCCGTCGACACCTGCTCGACAGCGCCGAACGCGCCGTTCCGGCTCACCGTGCTCGCCCACCCGCCCATGAAGGCGTACGAGGGACCCGCCGCCTGCCACGCCACCAGCCCGTCGCCGTCGTCGTCGAGGGTCACCACCGGCCGGTCGCCGACACCGAACGAGGTGATCCCGCCCAGCGCACCGGTCCGGGAGATGGCGCGGGCGTGGACGTCTGCCATGACGCCGTGGGTGCGCCGGCTCCACACCAGTACCGAATCGCCGTCCAGGTCGGTGGCGAGCGCCGAATGGAAGGTCACGTCGTGGCTGGGCGGCGTGGCGTCGATGACGTCGCCGAGGACGCCGGCGCGGCTGAGTAGGCGGACCCGGACAACCGGCGGTTCGACGCTGTGCGCACGCCGGTAGCTGATCACCGCGTCCCCGTCCCGGTCGAGGGTGACCGACACCCGGCCGTAGCCAACCTCGGGGGCGGGGCCGGCGATGGTCAGCGGATCGGCCACCGCCGACGGCCTGAGCCGCCTCGCGAGCACCCCCTGATACCCCTCGGCCGCCCAGACGACGATGGCGCCGCCCGCCCGATCGACGGCCACCGCCGTCTGGTCGGCGCTGCTGGCACCCAGCGTCAGCACCGGACCGAGCGTGCCGTCAGCGCCGAAGTAGCGGGCCTGCGCCGTGTACGTCCCGCCGCCGTACTGCGTCCACGTGACCAGCGCCCGCCCGGTCGGCTCCACGGCGACCGACGGGGTGCTGGCCCTGGGGGCGGAAATGGTCTGAAGCGTCCCCAACGCGCCGGACGCCGAGACCCGGCGACCCATCACCACGCCGTCCTGCTGCCACACCACCGCGGAGTCGCCGTTGTCGTCCGCCGCGACCTGGGGCCAGCTCGACGAACTGCCCGGGGGTGAGAGCGTCAGGATCCGCCCGAGCGGGCCACCGCCGGCCGGGGCGATCCGCGCCTGCGCCTGGTGATAGCAGTACGGCAGGGCGTCGTCGCACGCCGTCCACACCAGGAGCGAGTCGCCTTCCCGGTCGACCGCGACCGTCGGCGCGTCCGACCCCGACCAGCCGGGGGCGGTCACATCCTGGATCGGTGTCCAGGTCGCGGCCCGCGCCGGCACCGCCACAAGCAACGACGCACCGAGTACGCCGCCCGCCACCGCACCCACCAACCGCCCCAGCCGCCATCGGCCGAGCCAGAATCCACCCCGCATCGCGTCCCCCGATCGGCGATCTCCTTGGAAGGCCAGATACTGCCATGGACCACCGACAGCCGCTGACCGCTGTCCACAGCCGAGCCGGGTCAGGTCATGGCTTCGCCGCGGACGCCCGGTCGAAGTCGTCGCGGTTGCGGACGATGTCGCCCTGGTGGTCGCGGACCCATTGCACGAGTCCGTCCACGGCGTCGCTCAGCGAGCGGCCGAGCGGGGTCAGGGCGTACTCGACTCTCGGCGGCACCTCCGGGTACGCGGTCCTGGTCACCAGGCCGTCCCGGGTCAGCGCACGCAGTGTCTGGCCGAGCATCCGCTGGGAAATTCCGGGGACCTGCCCGTGCACCGCGGTGAACCGCAACGGCCCGGCCGCCAGCACCGTGACGGTCAGCAGCGTCCACTTGTCGCCGACTCGCGCCAACACGTCGCGTACGACCTCGATCGTCTGGACACAGTCGGGCGCGACCCCGCGCCGGGCGAGTTCGCTACCGAGGCCGCTTGGCATGCCGCACCGTTCCCCGCCCGTACGTAGCTGACTTGAAAGTGCGTACGGGGGAGGTGGACTAAATCCCGTACGCCGACGTTCCTTACTTATCGTAACTAACGTCTTGGCAGCGGGAGGACGGCATGACCCGGCACGACACATTCACCATCTCTCGGCACCTCGACGCGCCCCCGGACCGGGTCTTCGCGGCGTTCGCGGACACCGCGATCAGGCGGCGGTGGTCCAAGCTGCCCGGTAGCGGTGCGTCGTACGAGCACGACTTCCGGGTGGGTGGCGGCGAGATCGCGCGCAGCACGTTCACCGCGCCGGACACCGCGCCCGAGCGGCTGGAGTACCGGTCGCGGTACATCGACATCGCCGACGCCCGGCGCATCGTCTACGCCTACGATGCCGTCGTCGAAGGCGAATTGCGGTGGACCTCGCTGGTCACCGTCCGCCTCGCCGCCGAGTCGGCGGGCACCCGGCTGGACTGGACCGAGCAGGTGACATTCCTGCGCTACACGGGTGCCGGCGATACGGATCTGGCACACCTGCGCGGTGGGACAACCCTGCGGCTGAACGGCGTCGACGCGGCGCTGCGTCCCGCCGGTGCGGCGTGGCGCGGAGCGCCCGAGCGGCTGACCGGACCCGTTCCACGCGGCACCGGAGGCGGAACGCTCAGGTGAGGCCGCGGTGGGCGGCCCACAGCGCGCCGGCGCGGCTGGCGGCGTTGTCCACGAGGGCGGTCAGCGCCGGCGTGTCCGGCACGGGGAACGAGACGTAGGTGCCGCGACCGCCGGTGGTGGGCCTGCCGTACGCCTTCGCGGCGAGGCGCCCGTCCCGGAGCAGCCGGACGTTGAGCGTGGTCAGGGTGAACTCCGTGCCCCGTCGGATGTCGGTCCAGCGGAGCTCCTCGGGGATCGTGACGTTGATCGCCAGGGCGGTCACATCGAGGGCGACGTCGCTGCTCATGGCCGTATGTTCGCACGCGCGGACCGTTCGGTGGTCCCGCACCGGGTCGAGGTAGACAGCGTCTACGGTGGTCCGGTAGACAGTGTCTATGGACATCGACGAGGGCCTGCGCGACCGGCTGATCCGCGTCGGCGGCGACCTGCTCGACAGCGCGGGCCCGTCCGCGGTGTCGTTGCGGGAGATCGCCCGGCGCGCCGGGGTGTCGCACGGCGCGCCGCGCCGCTACTTCCCCACCCACCTCGAGCTGCTGTCGGCCATCGCCCGCGACGGGTACACCGACCTCGTCGGCCGGACGACCGCCGCCCTGGCGGAAGCGGCCGACGACCCGCGGACCCGGCTGGCCGCGGTCGCCCGGGTCTACCTCGACTTCGCCACCACCCGCCCCGGCCGGTACGCGCTGATGTTCCGCCACGACCTGCTGGAGAGCGGCCACCTGGGACTGCGCGAGAC
The DNA here is from genome assembly GCA_035634075.1 of Pilimelia sp. Classification (GTDB taxonomy): domain Bacteria; phylum Actinomycetota; class Actinomycetes; order Mycobacteriales; family Micromonosporaceae; genus DASQDS01. The sequence continues at coordinate 6,073 of DASQDS010000635.1, forward strand.
CAGCCTGCCGCTCTTCGGCCTCCTCACAGACCTGGTCGCGCGAGCCCGGCCCACCCCGGAACCACCGCCCCGGGTCGTCGCGGGAGCGCTCTGGGCGAACCTGCACGGCATCGTCCAGCTGTGGACGTGGGGCAGCCTCCCCCTCGCGACGGGGGCCGCCGATCCGGGCGCGCTGCTCGACGCCGCCCTCACCGCCCACCTTGGACCGTCGGCATGACCCGAACCCCGCCCCTGTACGCGCTGGGCCAGCACACCGTCGGCAGGTACCTGCGTCACTCCTGGCGGCCCACCGTCACCGGGTTGGACCACCTGCCGGAGACGGGCGGCGCGATCCTGGCCGCCAACCATCTGTCGGTCGCCGACCAGCTCTTCCTCGCCATCCTTACGCCCCGGCACGTCGCGTTCTGGGCCAAGGCCGAATACTTCCGCTCCCCGGGGCCCCTCGGCCACCTCACCCGGCGCGTCGTCACCGGCATGGGCGCCATCCCCGTCGAACGCGGCGGCGGCCGGGCCGCCCTAGCGGCCTTCGACGCCGCCGTGCCCGTCCTGCGCTCCGGCGGCCTGGTGGCCGTCTTCCCCGAGGGCACCAGGTCGCCCGACGGCCGCCTCTACCGTGGCCGCACCGGCGTGGTCCGGCTCGCCCACCAGGCCGGGGTCCCCATCATCCCGGTCGGCATCCGCGGCACCGACCGGGTCCGCCCGCCGGGCGCCCGCCTTCCCCGGCGGCACCCGATCAGCGTCAGCTTCGGTCCGGCGATCCCGGTCAGCATCGAGGCGCCGGCGGACATCCGCCGGCTCACCGACGCCCTGATGGCGGCCATCCAGTCCCGCACCGCCCAGGAGTACGTGCCGCGCTACGCCCGGGTCTGACCGCGTGGCCCGTATCAGGAGGGCGCGCCCCGCAGAGGTTCGGTTGCCGAGGTCACAGGCTGCTGGGGCGGCCGCCGGGCACCCGCCTGGTTACGGTGCTCGCATGACGTCCGCCGCCCGGTGCTCGCCGGTGCGCACCCTCGCGGACGCGGGGTGGGGGGTCTGGCTCTCCGCACACCTCGCGCTCTACCTCGCGCTCGACCTCGGCACGCTCGCGGTACTCGCCGCGGCGGCGCCCGGCGGCGGGCGCTCGATCGTCGGCGACGTGCTCGCTTCCGCTGTCTGGACGATGCCGTTGCACCTCGCGGCACTGATGCTGGCCGCCGGTCAACTGGTTCTGTTGCGGCTCCTGGCGACCCTGACACCGTGGCGGTTCCGGCTCGCGGCGCTCGTCGTCTTCGCCCTGCCGCCCGTCGCATGGCTCCTGTTGGTCACGCGTGGTGACACGGCGGTGCTGGTCGACGTGCTGCCCATGCACGTCCTGATGGGCCTGTTGGTGGTTCGGCCACGCCGTCGCGACGCAACTGCTGATCCGTCCATGGCGGAGCACGACCGCTGGTACGCCGGCAGATGACGCAGCCGGCGGCGGTTACGGCGAACGGGCGGAACTTCTGGGCGTACGACGTGAGCATCTCGTTCCCGGCCCAGCGCCCCTGTCGCCGAGCTGGCTCAGGCGATGATCGAACGGGCGCGCGGGCAGCTCCCCAAGCCACCGCCGGGCGCCTGGTGGTTCGTCGGCCTACCGACCGGACCGCGCACGATGCAGGCGGACGGCCCATACGAGCGGTGAGCCCACCCCCTCAGTCCAGCCAGCGGGCCTCGTCCCCGGTGTGGATGTCGCCGGGGGCCTCAACCGCGGCGTACACCCCCAGGGTGTTGCCGAGCTCGCGGGCGACATGGCGCAGCACCGTCCGGTCGCGGGGAACGGTCGGCGTCTCGTTGGTGATCATCACACACCGGTCGCACCCCTCGGTGAAGCGCAACCGCAGCGCACCGATGGCCATCCGACGGCCGATCCAGCCATGCTCGGGGTACCCGGTCGCCCGGTCGTCCGCCGCCCCGGCCAGGACGAGGTTGGGGCGGAACCGGGTGGCGTCTATCGCGCTCCCGGGCAGGGCCAGGCCGAGCTGGCGCAGCGCGGTGGTCGTCAGGACGTGCAGCGCGGCGTCGGGCTTCGCCGGTGGGTGCGCGGCGAGCCTGACCTTGGCGTCGACGGCCGCGCTGAGCCGGCTGTCGGCGTCCGGCGCAGCGGAGTGGACCCGGTCGCCGTCCGGCATGATCAGCTCCGCCACGCCCGGGGCAACCGCGACGGCCCGCACCCGCATGAGGCCCGGAATGGCGCCGGCCCAGGTGACCTCGTCGCGTTCGTTGAGGACGGCGACGGTCCGGTCACCCGCCACGCCGGACGCGTCGACCGTGGCGGCCGTGAGGCGCTCGCCGCCCACGGACTTCACCGGATAACGCCACAACTGATCGACCCACATGCGTCCCCCATGAGGCTGACGGTCCGGCGATCGTACCCGGGTACGGCAGCGAATGCCCCGGCGCGGCTCAGGCCGAGCGCAGCACGGTGTTGCCGGACAGTGAGGTCTCCTGGTCCACGCCGAGCGTGCCGCGCCGGTCGATGCCGACGATCGTGAACGCGATGTCAGCGACCGGCTCGGGGAACAGCGTGGTGTGCCCGCCGCGCCAGCGGAACGGCACCGAGTTGGTTTGCGGGTCCGCCCACGTACGGCCCGCGACGTCACCGCGGTCGTTGATGTCCGACACGTGCGCCACGTGCCCGGACAGGCCGATGTCGATCATCCGACCGGCCCGCCACAGCACCGGCCGCGAGCGGCGGTCGCCGAAACTCGCGGTGCCGGTCATCGTCCCGGTCGCGTTGAGGGCTGCCACCCGGCCGGCGGTCGCGTTCGTGCCCGCCAGCAGGTCGGTCATCCGACCGCGCTGCCACAGGAACGGATGTTCGTCCGACGACCCGGCGACGGTGCTGTTGCCGGTCACCTGGCCGCGATCGTTGATCGCCACCGGAGTGCTGCCGGCGCCGCCCAGCGTCCCCAATGTGGTCATCCGGCCGTGCTGCCACAGCACCGCCTGCTCGGTCCCGCCGGGCCGAATGATGGTGCCGATGATTTGGCCCCGGTTGTTGATGCCGAGGGCCCTGCTGGCCATCCCGCCGGGTGTGGGCAGCATCGTCAACCGCCCGCGGTGCCACAGCACGGCGCGCGAGGCGCCGTCCAGATCAGCGGTCGCGGTACTGGCGACCTGGTCGCGGTCGTTGATGAACGCCGTCGTGAACGACGCGGCGGTACGGGGCCGGAGGTAGGTGGCGGCTCGGTCGCGCCACAGGAACAGGCCGCCGTCGACGACCCCGACGATGTGGCCCTTCTCGTTGATGGCGGTGGGCCGAGCGCCGTCGATGCCCAGAGCGGTGGGCGAACGCTGGCCGCGCCACCACACCACGGCCCGGTAGTTGTCGGCGGCGTCGACGCTCGCGCCGATCAGATCGCCGCGCTCGTTCATCGCCATCGCGAAGGAGCCCGGGCCGCCCAGGGAGGTCAACGGGATCAGCTGACCGGTGGAGACAGCCGGGGCCCCGGCGGCCGCCGGGGTGGCCGTGGCCGCCGAGGGAACGGCGGTAAGCACCACCGTGGTGGCCGCCAGCAGGACGCTGAATCCGCGGCGGGGGGATGCGCCGATCCGGCGGCGCGGGAGCAGGTGCTGCGGTGCGAACGGGTACACGATGCCAACTCCTTGGATAGCGGCTCTGTCACCCTGTTGGTCACCGGCGGCACCGGGTTCGTTCGGCCGCTGCCCGGTCGGAAGCTCGGCCCGGCTCAGGTGAGCATGGTGGCGCCGTCGAGCACGAGCGGTGACCAGGCAGGGGCACCGGCCCGGCCGTGCTTTGGGTCGATGCCGATGAACCGGGCGCCATGGATGCGGGCGAACGTATGCCGGGCGGCCCAGTCGGCCGTCGCCCGCTGCCGGATGCGCTCGGGGCACAGCCAGGTCTTCCTCGCGAAGTTGGCGATGGTGGAGTGGCCGTGAACCTGCCCGAACGGCGGGGGCAGCGTGGCGTCTAGCCAGGACCGGTACAGGTCGGGACCCGCTTCGGCCCACAGCGGCCCGCGATCGTGCCACAGCAGCTCTTCGGGTCGGGTGTTGAGCAGGTCGGCTGCGGTGGTGGCCGTGACCGGCTCGCCCAGCTCCCGCCAGGCGTCGGCGGTGAGGCCCGCGTGCGTGACGAGGAGATCCTCGCCGTCGGCGGTGCGGACGGCGGCCGCGACCCGTAGCCAGTCCTTGAGCCACCAGGTGCGAAGCAGCGACGCGGACTCGGGCGGGAGCGGCTGCGGCCAGAACGGCTCGCCCCCGAGGTACTGGGACTCGTGGTTGCCGATGAGTTGGATCCATCGCCTGGGCGCTGTCTCCAGCCGCTCGCGGACGACGTTCAGCACGCCCACGCTGTCCGGGCCACGATCGACGAGATCACCAACCTGGATGACGATGGTCCCAGGATCGCCGACGGCGTCCTCGATCGCGTCCGACAGCTCATCGACGCACCCGCCGACGTCGCCGATCAGCATTATCCGCGCCATGTCGCCTCCGTGCGACGAACGATAGTCGAGGAAACGCGGAAACCTGATCGGCACGGCAGTGCTGCGGTACGCCGGGGTGCAGGGCTGCTGTCCATACGAGAGCTTCACTCGCCGGGCGCCGACGTCCTCGATGGCCCCGGAGCCCTCGGGTGATCGCCGTCGGGGCCCTTTCGGTGTATGGACAACGGGGCCGACGCGGCCGCACCATCGAACGATTGGGGCAGGCCGGCGGCCGGCCCCGCGCTTACCCGGTGAACGGGGGCCGGGCGGCCACGGGTCGCGCCGCCGCGCCACGAGCGTGGGGAGGTACGCGCATGGTGGCGGCGGAACTCGGGCAACACATCCACTTCTTCCGACACGCGGTGGCCCGTTCGCCGCACGAGCCGGCCTGGCGCCGGACCGTGGGCGATCGGCTCGCCCCGCTGCGGCGGGCGTTCGCCGAGCATGTCGGCGCGACCGAGGGGCCGGACGGGCTCTACCGGGAACTGCTGGACCAGGCGCCCCGGCTGGCGCACGGCGTGGACGGGCTCGTCCTGGAGCACCGGGCGCTGTTGGCCGCCATCGAACGGCTGCACGCCCGGCTGCGCGCAGCCGAAGCCGGCCCGGACCGACTGGGCGGCTCTGCCGCCGAACAGCTCCGCGGCTCCGCCGCCGACCTGCTGCAGGCGCTGGCGCGGCACCGGCAGCGTGGGGCGGACCTGGTCTACGAGGCGTACGAGACAGACATCGGCGGCGAGACCTGACCGGGCGGCGGGGAGCTGACCGGCGCCGTCGGCCGGCGCCTGGCCGGCGCGGCGGAACCGGCGCCGGTACCGGGACGTCGGATCGCCATGCGCCGACCCACCGCACCGCTCCGCGTACTCCTGCTGTGCGCCCTCCTGCTGTGCACCCCGCCGCTGCTCGCCGCCTGCGCGGGCGCGGGCGGCGGCTCCTCGGCGGCAGGCAACGCACCCGCCGACGATTCGGACCCGGGGGCTCCCTTCGCGACCCGGGCGCAGCAGGTGGCGGCCGCCTGGCGGCGGGCTCCGGGCGGGGACGCCTGGCGCGCCGGCTTCGTGCCGTTGCAGGGGCTCACGGTCGTGCCGGCGGGGGCCAAGCTGGACGGCGCAGCCCGGCAGGCGCTCGCGAATGGCTGGTTCCGGCTAGCGGTGGGCATGCCCCGGGAGGTCGGCGGCCGCCGTGGGGCCGTGCGGTTCGCCGACGGCGGGTCGCTTCCGGTCCCCCTGGTCGGCCTCGCCGAGGCGTACGACGAGCTCCACCAGGGCGACCCACCACCCTGCCGCGTCGGCGCGACGCCGGGCGTCCGGGCGTCCGGGCCCGACGCCCCCGTCAGCGACGGATCCGTCCAGGCCTGCGCCGCCCTGACCGTCACCGCGGCCCGGGTCGGCACCGTGCCGCTGCTGACCAGCCGTGGCCGGGCCGAGGTGCCGGCGTGGCTGTTCACCGTGGCCGGGCTGGCCGCGCCGATCGCCCGCGTCGCCGTCGCGCCGGGAGCCGTCGGGGCGGCTCCCCGGGTCACCCTCCCGGGTGAGCTGCCGCAGATCCCGGGCCTCGTCGGCGCTCTCGGGCTCACGGCCGTCGACGGCACGCGGGTGGCGTACCAGCTCGGCATCGGATCCTGCGACAAGGACCCGGCGCCGGTGTGGTTCGAGGCGGACGACGTGGTCGTGCTGGCGGGGGTCGTGGCGCGGCGGCGCGCCGGCGCCTGCCCCGACAACCTGCTCATCGAGCCCGTCGACGTCACGCTCGACGACACGCCCGGCCGGCGGCCGGTCCTCGACGGGTTGACCGGTCAGGTGCTGATGCTGTCGAGCTCCTGACCGGCCGGCAGGGCGATGCCGGCCAGGGCCGACGCGCACGGGCAGGCGCGCTCCGCCGGCAGGCCGACCACCGCGTCCAGCAGCAGGTCGCGCAGGCGGGCCGTGTTCTGCCCGAAGACCCGGAAAACCTCCTCCTGGGTGACGCTGTGCCCGCCCGCCACGCCGGCGTCCAGGTCGGTCACGAGGGCGACGGCCGTGTAGCAGACGGCCAGTTCCCGGGCCAGGACCGCCTCGGGGTGACCGGTCATGTTGACGATCGTGCCGCCGATGGCGGCGAACCACCGCGACTCCGCGCGGGTGGAGAACCGCGGGCCTTCCACGACCACCATGGTCCCCCCGTCGGTGAGGTCCACCCCCCGCCGGCCGGCGGCCGACCGCACGGTGGCGCGGCCGGTGGGGCAGTACGGGTCGGCGAAGCTGACGTGCACCGCCCCGGTGTCGTAGAACGTCTGCGCCCGCCCGCTCGTCCGGTCGATCAGCTGGTCGGGCAGGACGAACGACCCCGGCCCCAGGTCCGCCCGCAGGCCACCGACCGCGCAGGGCGCCAGGATCTGGCGTACGCCCAGTGCGCGCAGTGCCCACAGGTTGGCGCGGTAGGGGATCCGGTGTGGCGGGTGGCGGTGGTCCCGGCCGTGCCGGGGCAGGAAAGCTACCCGCCGGCCGCCCACCACGGCCACCGTGATCGCGTCCGACGGCGGGCCGTAGGGCGTCTCGATCTCGTGCTCGGTGGCGTCGTCGAGGAGCGCGTACAGGCCCGAGCCACCGATCACCGCGAGCTCGGCCCGGGGCGGCGAATCATCCGTCACGGGCAGACCCTAACCGCGACGACGGACGCAAGCTATGGTGCGAGGCATGGCGTTGACTGCCCACCGGGGGACCACCGGCCGTGCTGACCCGACTAGCGCGGCGGGGTCGGCTGAGCCGGCGGGCTCGGTCGGTCCGGCGGGTTCGGTCCGTCCGGCGGGCGACCGGGTGTGCGTCCGCGGGCGCGGTTAGGGGAGCGGGCCGCCGTGCACGGGAATCCGCAGCGGATCGGGGGGCGCTCGATGGAGTTGTTGACCGGGCGTCTTCTGGTCGCGGCTCCAGCGCTGAAGGACCCGAACTTCGACCGTACGGTCGTGCTCCTGGTGGCGCACGAGCCGGGCGGGGCCCTGGGCGTGGTGCTCAACCGGGCGACCGAGGTCCCGGTCAGCGATGTCCTCGGCGACTGGGGGGCGCTGGCGCCGGACCCGGCGGTGCTCTTCGAGGGCGGCCCGGTCCAGCCGGAGTCGGCGATCTGCCTGGCCCGCATGCGCACCGGAGTGCGCCGCGTGTCCGGCTTCCACCCGGTGGCCGGCGCGATCGGCACGGTCGACCTCTCCGGCGACCCGGACACGCTGCGCCAGTCGGTCACCGGCATCCGCGTGTTCGCCGGCTACTCCGGCTGGTCGCCGGGGCAGCTGGAGGAGGAGATCGAAACGGGCTCGTGGCTCGTCTTCGACGCCCTGCCCGGGGACGCGTTCGTGCCCCGGCCGGACGACCTGTGGCCGATGGTGCTGCGCCGGCAGGGCGGCATGACGGCGGCGATGGCGCACTTCCCGCCGGACGCGGCCCTGAACTGAGCGCCGCCTGCCGCCCCCTGCCCGCCACGCTCGGGGCACGGGGTGTGTAATATTGCGCCGGTGCCCGGGTGACCGGGCGCGGCGGGGCCGTGGCGCAGCTGGTAGCGCACCACACTGGCAGTGTGGGGGTCAGGGGTTCGAGTCCCCTCGGCTCCACCCGACGCATTCAGAGCCGCTGACCTGGGCAGCATAGGTTGGCGGCTCTGATCAATTGTCGGGACGTTTGGAGAACGGATCGGGTCTCCTGCTGCGTCTTAGGTACCTCTACTCATGCGACCGGGTGGCAGCTCGCGCACCATGGCGCCATGGCCGACCTCATCGGATGCCGGTCGCGGTCCTCATGACCTTGGAGGCGGCGCATGTTCGCCGGAGCACTGCTGATTGCCCTGCTCGCTGCCGTCGTGCTGGGGATGGTCATCAGCATTCGGGGCGGGCCACGCGCCAGCCGGCGGCTCCGCTGGGCGGCGTTCGGGTCGACCTTGATCGCGATCGCCGCGTTGACCCCGTACACCGTCGCGGATAGCGGTGCAGCCAGCCTCTATCTGTTGGGTGTCCCGGCCGTCGCCGCCGCGGTACCGCTCATCGCAGACCTGATCGGTGTCGCCCGCATTCCCGCCGACCTGTGTGGCGCCGCAGTCATGATCGGGTGGGCGGTGTTGTGGGGACTTGGCATCGGGTCCGCTTTCCGGCCCGGTGGCGTTCTGCGAATCGTCGTCCTCGTCATCGAGCTGGCACCGCGGCGGCCGTCGGCCACGTAACCGACAGCCCGGC
>DASQDS010000636.1:0-8218 GCA_035634075.1 Pilimelia sp.
GAGCCGCGCGGCGCGGGCCGCCGCCGAGAACCGCGCGGGCGAGGACATCACCCACGCGGCCGCTGCCATGGCCGCGCCCTCCGCCGAGGGCAGCCGGTGTGCGTCCCGGTACGCCGCCACGTGCGTGGCCCGCAGGTGGACGAGCATGGCGGGGATGTCGATCCGGACGGGGCAGGCGTCGAAGCAGGCGCCGCACAGGCTGGACGCGTACGGCAGGCTCGCGTTGTCCTCGATCCCGGTGAGCTGCGGGCTCAGCACGGCGCCGATCGGGCCGGGGTAGACCGAGCCGTAGGCGTGCCCGCCGGTGCGCTCGTACACCGGGCACACGTTCAGGCAGGCGCTGCACCGGATGCAGTGCAGGGCGGCGCGGCCCTGCTCGTCGGCGAGCGCCGCCGTCCGCCCGTTGTCCAGCAGCACCAGGTGGAACGCGCGCGGCCCGTCGCCCTCGGTCACGCCGGTCCAGAGCGAGGTGTACGGGTTCATCCGCTCGCCGGTGGCCGAGCGCGGCAGCAGCTGAAGGAACACCTCCAGGTCCGCCCAGGTCGGCACCAGCTTCTCGATGCCCAGCACGGTGATGAGCGTCTCCGGCAGCGTCAGGCACATGCGCCCGTTGCCCTCGGATTCCACCACCGCGAGCGTGCCGGTCTCGGCGACGGCGAAGTTGGCGCCGGAGACAGCCACCCGGGCGGCGAGGAAGGTGCGACGCAGGTACCGCCGGGCGGCCATCGCGAGCTGTCGCGGGTCGTCGGTGAGGGCCGGGTCGACGCCCGGCATCTCGCGCAGGAAGATCTCCCGGATCTCGGCCCGGTTGCGGTGGATGGCGGGGACGAGGATGTGCGACGGGCGGTCGCGCCCGAGCTGGACGATCAGCTCCGCCAGGTCCGTCTCCCGGGCGGTGATGCCGGCGGCTTCGAGCGCCTCGTTGAGGCCGATCTCCTGGGTGGCCATGGATTTCACCTTGACCACCGAGTCGGCACCGGTGGCCCGGACGAGGTCGGTGACGATCCGGTTGGCGGCCACGGCGTCCGGCGCCCAGTGCACGGTGCCGCCGCGGGCGGTGACGGCCGCCTCTAGCTGTTCGAGCAGCTCGGGCAGCCGGGCCATCGTGTCGGCCTTGATCGCCTCGCCGGCGCGGCGCAGCTCCTCCCAGTCGGGCACCTCCGCCACGACCGCCGCCCGCTTCGCGCGGATGGTGGCGGTGGCGTGCCCGATGTTGCGGCGCAGCTGCGTGTCGGCGAGCGCCACCCGGGCGGCCGCGGGGAACGGCCGGTCGCCGCGCAGCGCGCCCACGCCCCGGGGGGCGTGGGCGGGCATGCCGAGGAAGATGCTCACGGCGCACCCGACGTGGCGGCCAGGATCTCCGCCAGGTGGACCGTGCGGGTGCCGGCGCGCAGCCGGGTCAGCCCGCCGTCGATGTGCATCAGGCAGCTGCTGTCGCTCGCGCAGACGGCCTCGGCGCCGGTCGACGTCACGTGCCGGATCTTGTCGGCCAGCATCGCCGTCGACGTGTCGGCGTTCTTCAGCGCGAAGGTGCCGCCGAACCCGCAGCACTGGTCGGCGTCGGGCAGCGCCACGAGCTCCAGCCCGCGGACCGCGCGCAGCAGCCGCAGCGGCCGGTCGCCGACCCGCAGCAGCCGCAGCGAGTGGCAGGTGGGGTGGTAGGTGACCCGGTGCGGGTACGAGGCGCCGACGTCGGTGACGCCGAGCACGTCGACGAGGAACTCGGACAGCTCGTACGTGCGGGCGGCCACCGCCTCGGCGCGGGCGGCCAGGCCGGCGTCGCCGGCCCGCCGCGCCAGGTCGGCGTGCTGGTGGCGCACCGAGCCGACGCAGGAGCCGGACGGGGCGACGATCGCGTCGTAGCCGGCGAAGACGTCCGCGTGGTGGCGCACCAGCGACACCGCCTCGCGCTGGTAGCCGGTGTTGACGTGCATCTGCCCGCAGCAGGTCTGGGCGGCCGGGAACACCACCTCGTGCCCGAGCCGCTCCAGGACGGTCACGCAGGCCTGGCCGACCCGGGGGAACAGGGCGTCGGCCAGGCACGTCACGAAGAGGGCGACCCGCACCGCGTCACCCCCGCGGCTGGGCGCTGGACTGGCGCACCACCAGCTCGGGCTTGAACATGACGTGCCGGTGCTCGTGCCGGTCGCCCTCGTGGATCTCCTCCAGCAGCAACTGCGCCGCCGTGCGGCCGAGCTGCTCGCGTGGTTGGCGCACCGAGGACACCGGGACGGCGGCGGCGGCCGCGAACTCGATGTCGTCGTACCCGATGATGGCGATGTCCGTGGGCACGCGGACGCCGCGCAGCGTCATCACCTGGAGTACGCCGAGCGCCAGCAGGTCGTTCGCGCAGAAGACGGCGGTCGGCCGCTGGCCCGGCGGCATCGCGGCCAGCTCCTCGCCGGCCCCCCGGCCGCCGGCGACGGTCAGCCCGCGGGTGCCGAGCAGCACGGGCTCGGGCGTCGCCGGGGCGGCGGCGAGCGCCTGCCGGAAGCCGGCGCACCGGTCCGCCACCTGCGGGATCGTCAGCGGGCCGCCGACGAAGGCGACGCGGCGGTGGCCCATTGCGGCCAGGTGCGCGCCGGCGAGCCGCCCGCCGAGCACGTCGTCGACGGCGACCGAGCACCGGTTCTGCCGGCCGGTGCCGCGGTCGACGAGCACGACCGGCGTGCCGCGCCGGATGAACTGCTCGAGCCGGGACTCGCGGCCGTCGTCCACGGGGGTGATCAGGACGCCCTGGACCCGTTGCTCCTCCAGCAGGTCGAGGTGGCGCCGTTCCCGGCTGGGGTCCTCGCCGCTGTTGCACACCACAACCACGGCGCCGCGCGACTCGGCGACCGCCTCGGCGCCCTGCACGACGTCGGTGAAGAAGGGGTTCGCCACGTCGAGGACCACCACGGCGATCGTGCGGCTGCGGCCGGCGCGCAGTTGGCGGGCCGGGTCGTTGCGGACGTAGCCGAGCGTGGAGATGGCGTCGAGGACCCGTTGCCGGGTGCCGGGTGCGACGGTGTCCGGCCGATTCAGCACGTTGCTCACGGTGCCGATCGAGACACCGGCGTGCCGGGCCACCTCCTTGATGCTGGTCGTCGCCATATCTCTCCGGAAGCCTCGCGCCGTCGCGCCGGGGGGTGCGCGGTGATCCTGTGCATCGTCACCCTACGCGCCGGGGCCGACCGGCTGAAACGTGTCAGCCACTGCCCCCGGTACGCCGGAATCGGCATCGCTGGGGGACAATGGGATATTGCACCGGAAACTCTTGACCGGATGGGCGGGACCACCTAGCGTCCACGAGAACCCATTGTGAAACGTTTCACGAACGGAGGAGCCGATGACCGACCTGGACCCGGGGACCCGGTCGCGCGTCGCGCGGGCCCTGCGCGCGCAGCGGATCGAGACGCCGTCCTGGGCGTACGGCAACTCCGGCACGCGGTTCAAGGTGTTCCCGCAGGAGGGGGTGCCGCGGGACCCGTACGAGAAGGTGGCCGACGCCGCCACCGTGCACCGGTTCACCGGCGTGGCCCCCAGCGTGGCCCTGCACATCCCGTGGGACGCCGTCGACGACTACCCGGCGCTGCGGGCGCACGCCGAGGGTCTGGGCATCACTCTGGGCACGATCAACTCGAACGTCTTCCAGGACAACGACTACATGCTGGGCAGCGTGACCAACCCCGACCCGGGGGTGCGCCGCAAGGCGACGGACCACCTGCTCGAGTGCGTGGACATCATGGACCGCACCGGCTCGGCCGACCTGAAGCTGTGGTTCTCCGACGGGACGAACTACCCGGGCCAGGACGACATCCGGTCCCGGCAGGACCGGCTGGCGGTCGCGCTGCGGGAGACCTACGACCGGCTGGGCGAGCACCAGCGGGCGCTGCTGGAGTACAAGCTCTTCGAGCCGGCCTTCTACCTGACCGACGTCCCGGACTGGGGCACCGCGTACGCCCACTGCCTGGCGATGGGCCCGCGCGCGAAGGTGGTCATCGACACCGGGCACCACGCCCCGGGGACGAACATCGAGTTCATCGTCGCCTTCCTGCTGCGGGAGGGCCGGCTCGGGGCGTTCGACTTCAACTCCCGGTTCTACGCCGACGACGACCTGATGGTGGGCGCCGCCGACCCGTTCCAGCTGTTCCGGATCATGCACGAGATCGTCCGGGGCGACGCGCTGGGCCCGGCGGCGGGCATCGCGTTCATGCTCGACCAGTGCCACAACATCGAGCCCAAGATCCCCGCGGTGATCCGCTCGGTGCTCAACGTGCAGGAGGCCACCGCCAAGGCCCTCCTGGTGGACGTGGACGCGCTGACCGCCGCGCAGCGCGAGGGCGACGTGCTGGCCGCCAACGCCGCGCTGATGGACGCGTACAACACCGATGTCCGGCCGCTGCTGCGCGAGCTGCGCGAGGACATGGGCCTGGACCCGGACCCGGTGGCGGCCTACCACCGGTCCGGCTACGCGGACCAGATCAAGGCGGAACGCAAGGGCGGGCAGGCCGCGGGTTGGGGGGCGTGAGGTGGCGACGACCCATCCCGAGGTGGCGGCGCTGCTGAGCCGGGCGAACCGGCTGGGTGCCGACCCGGCCAACACCAACTACGCCGGCGGCAACGCCTCCGCCAAGGGCGTCGCGCGGGACCCGGTCACAGGCGGCGACGTGGACCTGCTGTGGGTGAAGGGCTCCGGCGGGGACCTGGGCACGCTGACCGAGAAGGGCCTGGCGGTGCTCCGGCTGGACCGGCTGCGGGCGCTGGCCGGGACGTACCCCGGCCTCGACCGCGAGGACGAGATGGTCGAGGCGTTCGACTACTGCCTGCACGGCCGGGGCGGGGCGGCGCCGTCCATCGACACGGCGATGCACGGGCTGGTCGACGCCCCGCACGTCGACCACCTGCACCCGGACGCGGGGATCGCGCTGGCCACCGCGGCGGACGGGGAGGCGCTGACCAAGGAGTGCTTCGGCGACCGGGTCGCCTGGGTCGCGTGGCGCCGGCCGGGCTTCCACCTCGGCCTCGACATCGCCGCGGTGCACCGGGCGAACCCGCGGGCGATCGGCGTCATCCTCGGCGGGCACGGCATCACCGCGTGGGGCGCGACCAGCGCGGAGTGCGAGGCCAACTCGCTGGAGATCATCCGCACGGCCCAGGCCTTCCTCGACCGGCGCGGCCGGCCGGAACCGTTCGGGCCCCCGGTGCCCGGCTACGAGCCGCTGCCGCCGGCGCAGCGCCGCGCCCGCGCCGCCGCGCTCGCGCCGGTCATCCGGGGCCTGGCCGCCACCGACCGGCCGGTGGTCGGCCACTTCACCGACGCCGCGCCGGTCCTGGACTTCCTCGCCCGCGCCGAGCACCCCCGCCTCGCCGCGCTGGGCACCTCCTGCCCGGACCACTTCCTGCGCACGAAGGTGCGCCCGCTGGTGCTGGACCTGCCGCCGACCGCCGGGCTCGACGAGGCCGTGGCCCGGCTGCGGGAGCTGCACGCGGAGTACCGGGCGGCGTACCGCGCCTACTACGAGTCGTACGCCACGCCGGACTCGCCGCCGATGCGGGGCGCCGACCCGGCGATCGTGCTGGTGCCCGGTGTCGGCATGTTCTCGTTCGGCCCGACCCGGCAGGCCGCCCGCGTGGCCGGGGAGTTCTACGCCAACGCGGTCAACGTGATGCGCGGCGCCGAGGCCGTGTCGTCGTACACGCCGATCGACGAAGCGGAGAAGTTCCGCATCGAGTACTGGGCGCTGGAGGAGGCCAAGCTGCGCCGCCTGCCCCCGCCCAAGCCGCTCGCCGGCCGGGTGGCGCTGGTCACCGGCGGCGGCTCCGGCATCGGCCGGGCGATCGCCCACCGGCTCGCCGCCGAGGGGGCGTGCGTCGTCGTGGCCGACCGGGACGGCGCCGCGGCCGGCGCCGTGGCGGCCGAGATCGGCGGCTTCGACGCGGCCCTCGCGGTGACCGCCGACGTCACCGACCCGGCGGCGGTCCGGGCCGCGGTGGCGGAGGCGGCGCTGGCGTACGGCGGGCTGGACCTGGTCGTGAACAACGCCGGCCTGTCCATCTCCAAGCCGTTGCTGGAGACGACCGAGGCGGACTGGGACGTCCAGCACGACGTGATGGCCAAGGGCTCCTTCCTGGTCGCCCAGGCGGCCGCCCGGGTGATGGTGGCGCAGGGCCTGGGCGGGGACATCATCTACATCGCCAGCAAGAACGCGGTGGTGGCCGGGCCGGACAACGTCGCCTACGGGGCCGCGAAGGCGGACCAGGCGCACCAGGTCCGGCTGCTGGCCGCGGAGCTCGGCCCGCACGGCATCCGGGTCAACGGGGTGAACCCCGACGGCGTGGTCCGCGGCTCCGGCATCTTCGCCGGTGGCTGGGGCGCCAAGCGGGCCGCCGTCTACGGCGTGCCGGAGGAGGAGCTGGGCGCCTTCTACGCCCGCCGGACGCTGCTGAAACGCGAGGTGCTGCCGGAGCACGTGGCCAACGCGGTGGTCGCGCTGACCGCCGGCGAGCTCACGCACACCACCGGCCTGCTGGTGCCTGTGGACGCGGGCGTGGCGGCGGCGTTCCTGCGATGAGCCGGGCCGTCACGGTCGCCGCCGTCGACCTCGGCGCGTCCAGCGGCCGCGTCATGCTCGGCCGGGCCGGGTCCGGCGCGCTGGAGCTGACCGAGGCCGGCCGGGCGCCGAACGTGCCGGTCCGGGCGGGGGACACGCTGCACTGGGACATCCTGCGGATCTACGCGGGGGTGCTGGACGGGCTGCGGGCCGCCGGCCGGCTGGCCGGCGGGCTGGACTCGGTGGGCGTGGACTCGTGGGCCGTCGACTACGGCCTGCTGGACGCGGACGGTCGGCTGCTCGGCAACCCGGTGCACTACCGGGACGCCCGCACCGACGGCGTGCTCGACGCCGTGCTCGCGCGGCTGCCCGCCGACGCCCTGTACGACGCCACCGGCGTGCAGTTCCAGCCGTTCAACACCGCCGTCCAGCTGGTGGCGGCGGAGCGGGACGCGCAGCTCGCCGCCGCCCGCACGCTGCTGCTGATCCCGGACCTGATCTGCTACTGGCTCACCGGCGCGGTGGGCGCCGAGTTCACCAACGCCTCCACCACCCAGCTGCTCGACGTGCGGACCGGCGACTGGTCCGGGCCGGTGCTGGCGGCCCTGGGCATCCGGCCGGGGCTGCTGCCGGCCCTGCGTCGGCCCGGCGACCGGCTGGGCGAGCTGCGGGCCGGCGCCCGGGCCGCCACCGGGCTCGGCGCGGTGCCGGTGACCGCGGTCGGCTCGCACGACACCGCGTCGGCCGTGGTCGGCGTGCCGGCGGCGGGGCCGGCGTTCGCGTACATCTCCTGCGGCACCTGGTCGCTGGTCGGCGTCGAGCTGCCCGGGCCGGTGCTGGGCCCGGCCGCCCGGGCGGCGAACTTCACCAACGAGGCCGGCGTGGACGGGACCGTGCGCTTCCTGCGCAACGTCATGGGCCTGTGGCTGTTGCAGGAGTCGCTGCGCACCTGGCGGGCGGCGGGCCAGCCGGCGGAGCTGGGGGAGCTGCTGGCCGGGGCCGCCGTCGCCCCGCCGTTCGGCGCGGTCGTGCCGGCGGACGACCCGTCCTTCCTCGCCCCGGGCGACCTGCCGGCCCGGATCGCGGAGGTGTGCCGGCGCCTCGGGCAGCGGGCACCGGCGACGCCGGCAGAGACGGTGCGGTGCATCGTGGACAGCCTGGCGCTGGCGCACCGGGCGGCCGTGCTGGACGCGCAGCGCCTCGCCGGCCGGCACGTCGACGTGGTGCACATCGTCGGCGGCGGTGCGCAGAACGCGCTGCTCTGCCAGCTCACCGCCGACGCGTGCGGGCTGCCGGTGTTGGCCGGCCCGGTGGAGGCGGGCGCGCTGGGCAACGTGCTGGTGCAGGCACGGGCGCTGGGCGCGGTCGGCGGCGAGCTGGCCGACCTGCGGGGGCTGGTGGCGGCGACCCAGCCGGTCCGGCGCTACGAGCCGGCCGGCGACGCCGCCGCCTGGGCCGCGGCGGCGGCCCGGCTCACCGGCTGACGGCCGCCCCGCCGTCGCGCACCGTAGGCCCTAAGGTGCGGTGCTGGCGGGACGATCGGCGGCGGTCCGGACCCGCTGGGCGCCGCGGTAGACGACCCCGCGCAGCTTCTGCAGCGTGCCCGCGGGGCGGAGGTCCGCGGGGTGGTGGCGGCTCGGGTCGAAGGCGATCCGCGCGTCCTGCGCCGCCGGCAGTTCCGCGCG
>DASQDS010000637.1:0-3259 GCA_035634075.1 Pilimelia sp.
TGCCGTCAGGCCACGCCCGCGGGGCGGAACTGCACGCTCACCCGCGGGCCCACCGCCCGGGCCGTCTTCGGCACGGCGTGCTCCCACGTCCGCTGGCAGGAGCCGCCCATCACGATCAGGTCGCCGTGCCCAAGCGGGAACCGGAGGCTGCCGCCGCCACCGCGCGGGCGCAGCAGCAGCGGGCGGGGCTCACCGAAGGAGACGATCGCGACCATCGTGTCGGCGTGTGCGCCCCGGCCGATCGTGTCGCCGTGCCAGGCCACGCTGTCGCGCCCGGTGCGGTAGAGGCACATGCCCGCCGACACGAAGGGCTCGCCGAGCTCGGCGGCGTAGTGCCCGGTGAGCTCGTGGCGTGCCCGCGTCAGGATCGGATCCGGCAGCTCCTCGCCCTCGCCGTACCACCGCAGCAGGCGCGGCACGTCGACATCGCTGTCGTACATCCGCCGCCGCTCGGCCCGCCAGTCGACGCGGTCGAGCAGCGCCCGAAGCACGTCGTCGGAGCCGCGGACCCAGCCGGGCAGGTGATCGACCCAGGCGCCGCGGCTCAGCCGCCGGCGCACGGCACCGGCCAGCGGCGCCAGCCGCACCCGCGGCGCCCCGTCCAGCGGCGGCAGGTCAAGAATCGACGGCTGGTAGCTGAGGTCCGTCACAACCGGCAGCCTACCGCTGTTAGCACAGCCGTACGATACCCGCCCGGGTGGCACCGCGGAATCGACTTCGCCCGGGCACGGCAGCGGGGCAGGATGGGCGGATGGGCGCCTTCCTGGAGACCGACCGGCTGGTCCTGCGGCGGTTCACCGCGGCCGACGAGGATGACGTGTTCGCGCTGGACAACGACCCTGAGGTCATGCGGTACCTGACGGGCGGCGAGGCGGTGCCCCCGGAGCGGATCCGGAACGTCACGCTCCCCCGGCTGATGGACCCGGCCCGGCGGTTCTGGGCCGCCGACGAGCGGGCGACAGGCCGGTTCGTCGGCTGGTTCGCGCTGAACCCGACCGGCACCCCCGGCGAGGCCGACCTGGGCTACCGCCTGCGCCGCGCGGCCTGGGGGCGGGGCTACGCCACCGAGGGCGCCCGGGCGCTCGTCCGGGTCGCGTTCGCCGACCTGGGCCTGCGCCGGGTGGTGGCCACGACGATGGCGGTCAACGCGGCGTCCCGGCGGGTGATGGAGAAGGCCGGCCTCGCGTACGTGCGGACCTTCCACGTCGACTTCGACAACCCGCTGCCCGGCACGGAGCTCGGTGAGGTGGAGTACGCCCTGGACGCGCCGCCCGTCCGGCAGGGTATGGTGTCGGCGTGACGCGGTTCTATTTTGGCTTTGGGTGGCCGGCCTTGGGCGCCGGTGACTCGGCCATGACCTGACGTCACCAGCTACACCCCGAGAGCCGGCTGAGGCAGGGACGACGACGTCCCTGCCTTTTCGCGTACGACGAGCAGCCGGCTCGCCCGCCCGGGGGGTCGGCGGTAAGGATTTTGACGATGACCGACCCAGGCGTGGAGCGCGTCAGCGACCAGCGCATCGACCGAGTCGTACCCCTGGTATCCCCCGCCCTGCTGCACCACGAGCTGCCGCTGAACGACCCGCTCGCCGCCGCCGTGCTGGCCGGCCGGCAGGCGGTCGCCGGCGTACTCGACGGCCGCGACGACCGGCTGCTCGCCGTCGTGGGGCCGTGTTCTGTGCACGACCCGCGGGCGGCGCTGGAGTACGCGGACCGGCTCGCCGCACTGGCCGGCCGGCTCGCCGACGACGTGTTGGTGGTGATGCGGGTCTACTTCGAGAAGCCCCGCTCCACCGTGGGCTGGAAGGGCCTCATCAACGACCCCGGCCTGGACGGCTCGGGCGACGTCAACACCGGGCTGCGCACGGCCCGCTCCCTCCTCCTGCAGGTGCTCGACCGCGGGCTGCCGGTCGGCTGCGAGTTCCTCGACCCGATCACGCCGCAGTACATCGCGGACACGGTCTCCTGGGGGGCGATCGGCGCCCGGACGGTGGAGAGTCAGGTGCACCGCCAGCTCGCCTCCGGGCTTTCCATGCCGATCGGGATGAAGAACCGCCCGGACGGCAGCATCGGCACCGGGATCGACGCGATCCGGGCGGCCGCCGTGCCGCACGTCTTCCCCGGCATCGCGATGTCGGGAACGCCGGCCATCCTGCACACCCGCGGCAACGCCGACTGCCACCTGGTACTGCGCGGCGGCCGCGCCGGCCCGAATTACGACGCGGCGGCCGTGGGCGACGCCCTGGACCAGCTCACCGCGGCCGGGCTGCCGGCCCGCCTGGTGATCGACGCCAGCCACGACAACAGCGGGAAGGACCACCTGCGCCAGCCACTCGTCGTGGCCGACGTGGCGGCTCAGCTCGCCGCCGGCCAGCGCGGCATCGTCGGGGTGATGCTCGAATCGTTCCTGCTGCCCGGGCGCCAGGACCTGGATCCGACCCGGCCCCTCGACTACGGCCGGTCGGTCACCGACGCCTGCATGGGCTGGGACCAGACGGTGGACGTGCTGTCCATGCTCGCCCGGGCGGCGGCGTCCCGACGCACCACGGCGGCCTCGCGGCGGTGAGAACCGCCACGGGGCCGCCGGATCGGTGCGTCAGGCGCCGGTGCGTCAGCTACCGGTGCGGTCCGCGACGAACGCGGTGGCGTCGTCGATGAATCCGTCGTACTGCAGGTGCGCGGCGAGGCCACCGTTGCCCTGACAGAAGATGTCGCCGGAGTTGCAGAACGACACGATCCGGTCGGAGAAGGTGTTCAGGGCGCCGGGTCCCCGGGAGAAGATGCCGTTGTTCTGGCCGTCTCCGGCGTTGAACGGCTCACCGCTGGTGAACGTCGGGTCGCCGAAGAGCACGACGGCCGCCACCTGGCTGCCGGCCTGCCCGAGGCCGCCGCCCGCCCGGTCGCCACCCCCGGCGGCCGGGCCGTTGGCGCCGTCCGCGGCGTTGTCGACCCCACCGCCGTTGTCAGCGCCGTCGTCGGCCCCGTTACCGCGGCCGCCGAGGCCCGGCAGGCCCCCGCCACCACCGAGGCCCGGCAGGCCACCGCCGCCACCGCCACCACCGAAGCGCGGCAGGCCACCCCCGCCACCGCCACCGAGGCGCGGCAGGCCGCCACCACCGCCGCCACCACCGAGGCGCGGCAGGCCACCCCCGCCACCGCCACCACCCAGGCGCGGCAAGCCACCCCCGCCACCACCGCCACCGAAGCGCGGCAGGCCGCCCCCGGCCCCAGCGCCGGCACCGGCACCGGCACCGGCGCCG
>DASQDS010000638.1:0-3476 GCA_035634075.1 Pilimelia sp.
CCCCTGGCGAACTGTGCGTGGAGCGAGCTGGCCGAGCAGAGCGGCCGGTGGCGGCTGCTGCGGCACAACACCTCCGCCCCCGAGCTGCCCGACGGCCCGCCCCCGGCGCCGCGGCCGGGCGCCCGCCGCCCCGACGCCGGAGCCAGCCCCGAGGAGGGCGCGCCGGTGCCCACCCAGGACGCCGACGCCCTCTGAGCCCGGTCGTGGCCGGTCGGCACCCCGGCGGGCCGCCGGGAACCGCGGGCTAGCCTCGCCGGGTGGTCGTCGCCGTGGTCACCGACTCCACGGCCTACCTGCCTGCCCGGCTCCTGGAGCAGTACGCGGTCGAGGTCGTGCCCCTCTACGTGGTCATGGCCGGCCACTCCGGCCGCGAGGGGGAGGACATCGGGCCGGCGGACGTCGCCCGCGCGCTCGGCGTCCGCGGACAGCGCGTCTCCACCTCCCGGCCGACGCCCGGTGACTTCGTGGCCGCCTACCGCCGGCGGCTGGCCGCGGGAGCCGACCGGATCGTCTCGGTGCACCTGTCCGCGGAGCTCTCCGGGACCGTGGACGCCGCCCGGCTGGCTGCCGCCCAGGTCGGTGAGCACGTCGTGACGGTGGTCGACTCCCGCTCGGCCGCGATGGGCAACGGGTTCGCCGTGCTCGCCGCAGCGCGGGCGGCCGCGCGCGGGGAGGACCCGGCTGCCGTGGCCGCGGCCGCCCGCGACACCGCCGCCGCGACCCGCACGCTGTTCGTCGTCGACACCCTCGAGCACCTGCGCCGTGGCGGCCGGATCGGGCACGCGGCCTCGATGATCGGCACCGCCCTGTCGGTCAAGCCGGTCCTGCACGTCGCCGACGGGCGGGTGGTGCCGTTGGAGAAGGTGCGGACGTCGGCGCGGGCCCTCGTCCGGCTGGTCCAGCGCGCGGTGGAGGCCGCCGAGGGCGGGCCGGTGATGGTGGCGGTCCACCACCTGGCCGCACCCGAGCGGGCCGAGCGGCTGGCCGCCGACCTCGAGGAGAAGGTGCCCGGACTGCGCGAGCTCTACGTGAGCGAGCTCGGTGCCGCGATCGGCGCGCACGTGGGCCCGGGCGCCGTGGGCCTGGTCGTGGCGCCGGCCGGACCACCGCCGGCGGCCGCGCAGCAGGAGGACGCGCAGGACCGGTAGCCGGGACAGGGGGAGCACCGCTGCAGGGTGCCCGCCCGGCCCTCGCCCGGTCCCGCGGTGTCCACAGCCGGACCGGCCGTCCACAGTCCACCGGCGACCCGTCCGGGGCCGGCCGCCGCTCCCTAGCGTCGCGCCGGTGCGCCTCCCCTCCCGCCGCAGCGACGACGCCGACCTGATCCGGGACCGGCTGCGGGCCCTGCTGCACGAGAACCGTCCACCGGGCTGGGTGCCTGCCGACGACGAGGAGCCGGCCTACCCGGGAGAGGGGCCACGGGTCGCGGCGGACGCCGACCTCCCCACCGGCTTCGGCCGGCACCGCGCCCCGGGCACCGCCGTCCGCGTGGCACCCGGGCGCCGCGCTGCGTGGGCGCTGTGGGTGGTCGGCCTGCTCGCCGCGCTCCTGGTGGTCGGCGGCACCTGGCTCGGCCGCCCGCAGGTGGAGCCGGCGCCGGTCGAGCCCGCCCCGGCTGCGTCCCCCACGGAGGAGGGTCCTGCCGCGACGCCGTCGGTGGGGGTGGCGGCGGAGACCGCGGCCACGGTCGTCGTCTCCGTCGTGGGCACGGTGGCCCGGCCGGGGCTGGTCACCCTGCCGGAGGGTGCGCGGGTGGCCGACGCGATCGCGGCCGCCGGTGGGCTCCTGCCCGAGGCCGACGCCACCTCGGTCAACCTCGCCGCGGTGGTCTCCGACGGCCAGCAGGTGGCGGTCGGCGTGCCCGGCGCGGCGGTGGTCGACGGAGCCCCCGGCGCGGCGACCGCCGGGTCCGGCCCGGTGGACCTCAACGCGGCCACCGCCGCCGACCTCGACGCGCTGCCCGGCATCGGTCCGGTGCTCGCCCAGCGGATCGTGGAGCACCGCGAGCGCAGCGGGCCGTTCCGCTCCGTGGAGCAGCTGGACGACGTCCCCGGCATCGGCCCGGCCACCTACGCCGAGCTCGCCGAGCTGGTGGCCGTGTGAGCGAGCGCGCGGGCTCACCGATCGACACAGCAGGGCGACGCGGGGGCGCTCCGCCGGAGCGCTGGTCCTGGGTGGACCTGCGGCTCGCGCCCGCGGCGGCCACGGTGTGGGGCGCCACCCTGCTGGCGCCGCTGCTGCCCGTCCCGGTGCTCGCCGGGGCGGTCCCGGCCGCCGTCGCCGCCGCCGTGTGGGTGTCCCGGCGCCGCCGGTCGCCCGCGGCGGTCGTGCTGCTGGGCGTCCTGGCGGCGCTCGCGGTCACCACCGCCACGGCGGCCGTCCGCGAGGCCGCGCGGGCGGCCTCACCGCTGGCCGAGGTCGCGGAGGGACGGCGGACCGTCGAGCTGCAGCTGGAGCTCGACGGCGACCCGACCGCGGTGCGTGGGGTGGGCCCACCACGGACCGTCGTCGAGGCCACGGTGACCGCACTCGACGACGGTGGGGCGCGCACCCGGCTGGACGACGCCGTCGTCCTCTTCGGCCCCGCCGACGAGTGGCTCGGGCTGCTGCCGGGCCAGGCGGTGCGGGTGCGGGCAGCGGTCTCCCCGGCCGCCGCGGACGAGGGGCTGGTGGCCCGGGTCTCGGCGCGGGCGCCACCGGCGCTGCTGGGCGATCCGCCGTGGGTGCAGCGGGCCGCCGGCGGCCTGCGGGAGGGACTGCGCGACTCCGCCCTCCGGGTGCTGGGGCCACAGGCGGGCGGGCTCCTGCCGGGCCTGGTCGTCGGGGACACCCAGGCCATGGACCCGGTGCTCGTCGAGGACTTCCGGCGGGCGGGGCTGGCCCACCTGACGGCCGTGTCCGGGGCCAACGTGGCGATCGTGATCGCCGGGGTCCTGGCGCCGCTGCGGCGCCGGGCGGTCGACCGGCGGGTGCAGGCGCTGGTCGCGGTGGTGGCGCTGGTCGGCTTCGTGCTGCTCGCCCGGCCCGGTGCCAGCGTGGTGCGGGCGGCGGCCATGGGGGCGGTGACGCTGCTGGCGCTGGCCACCGGTCGGTCCCGCGCGGCACTGCCGGCCCTGGGTGCGGCCGTGGTCGTGCTGCTGCTCGTCGACCCCGGTCTCGCGCGCGACGCCGGCTTCGCGCTCTCCGTCGCCGCCACCGCGGCGATCGTGCTGCTGGCGCCGGGCTGGTCCCGTCGCCGGCGCAGCCGTGGCTGGCCGCTGCCGCTGGCCGACGCGGTGGCGGTCGCCGCGGCCGCCGGCCTGGCCACCGCACCTCTCGTGGCGGGGCTCTCCGGCCTGGTGAGCCCGGTGTCGCTGCCGGCCAACCTGCTGGCCGCACCCGCCGTCGCGCCGGCCACCGTGCTCGGCCTGCTGGCCGCGCTCGCGGTGCCGGTGCTGCCTCCCCTGGGCGGCGCGCTGGTGTGGCTGGCGGGCTGG
>DASQDS010000639.1:0-3905 GCA_035634075.1 Pilimelia sp.
ACCAGGGCGGCGAGGCCGGCGGAGGTCAGGTCGTCGCGGTTGACGTGGGAGGGGACCCGGCTGAGCATTTCCCGGACCAGGTGGCCGACAAGCGGCATGTTCGCGCGGATCAGGTCCTCGCGCTGACGGTCGATGGTGGTGGCGGTGGAAGTCATCGGTTCCCCTTCGTGGCGTGGCCCGGGTGGTGGGCGGCGCACCGGACTGACAAGAGAAACCTTCGGCCGCTGGGGGTGCTCGTTCGGTTCACCCTGAGTTGCCGCTCGGTTGCTTCCCGACTGATTAGCCAGGTGAACTCCTCAGCAGCCGCGCCGCGATGCCGACACGGAAGTCGAACGGGGCAGCGCCGGACGGGCGGGCCCCCACGGTGTGAAGGTGGGAGCGGTGAGCCTGACGGAGCTATCCAGCGTCCTGTGGCGGACGCGCGAGTTGATGGAGTTGCTCCTGTTCAAGCTGGAGGAGGAGCAGCTCCTGCTGGCCGCTGGCCGATCCCGTTGGCTGGCTCATGCGACCCGCGAGGTCGAGCTCGTGCTCGAGCAGATCCGGCAGGCGGAGATCATCCGCGCCGCGCATGCGCAGGCCGCCGCAGTGGAGATGGGCCTGGCGCCGGACGCCAGCCTGTCGCAGCTCGCCGACGTGGCCCCGATGCCGTGGTTCGAGCTACTGCACCAGCACCGAAAGGCGTTCATGACCCTGACGGCCGAGATCAGCGGCCTCGCCGAGACGAACCGCGACCTGCTCACCGCCGGTCAGCGCGCCGCCCGCGAGACCATGCTGATCGTCGCCGGCTCGGTGGAGACCTACGGCCGTGACGGCCAGTCCGTGGCCGGCTCACGCCGCGCCCGACTTGTGGATGAGGCGATCTGATGGGCAGCACCTTCTCGGGGCTTTCGACCGCGTTGAGTTCCCTTTACACCCAGCGCCGTGCGCTGGACGTGACGGGCCAGAACGTGGCGAACGCCAACACCGAGGGCTACACGCGGCAGCGGGTGGAGATGCAGGCCACCAGCGCCACCCCGGTGCCCGCCGTGCACTCCGTCCACAACGGCGCCGGCGGCGGCGTCACCGTGTCCGACGTCAGCCGGCTGCGGGACTCGTTCCTGGAGTCGCGCGGTCGGGCCGAGCACGCCCAGGCCAGCTACCTCTCGGCGCAGCAGTCCACCTTCACGCGGCTCGAGAACGTCTTCGCGGAGCCCAGCGACACCGCGCTCGCCGCGCAACTCGGCGACTTCTGGGCGGGTTGGGGCGACGTGGCCAACCAGCCCAAGAACGAGGCCGTCCGGGCCCAGCTCCTGGAGCGGGGCGCCGTGGTCGCCGACGGGCTGCGGGTCGCGCACGACGCCCTCTCCGCGCAGTGGAGCAGCACGCGGGTGCAGCTTGACTCGTACGCCAGCGACGTGAACAGCGCCGCCGACGCCGTCGCCCTGCTCAACCAGACGATCATGCAGCAGAAGTCGGCCGGCCTGCCGTCCAACGAGCTGGCCGACCAGCGCGACCTGCGCCTGATGGAGCTGGCCGAGTTGACCGGCGCCACGACCGCCAGCCGGGAGGACGGCACCGTCGACGTCTACGTCGGCGGCTCGTCCCTGGTCACCGGCGGCGTCGCCCGGCACCTGGTGGTCACCGGCGCGCGGCAGCTCGCGACCGAGTCGTCGGACAAGGTGCAGTTCCGCTGGGACTCCCCGACCGGCCTGGTCGCGTCCGTGAGCGGCGGCACGCTCGCCGCCGGCCTGGACACGCTGGGGACCACCATCCCCGAGTACGCCGGCAAGCTGGACCAGGTCGCCGCGGCCCTGGCCGACAAGGTCAACACGCAGCACCGCCTCGGCTACGGCATGGACGGCGTCGCGCCCGCCGGCGACCTCTTCGTGAACACCGCCGGCGGCGCCGGGATCACCGCCCGCACCATCGGGGTGGGCATCACCAACCCGCGCCAGCTCGGCGTCTCGGCCAGCCCGGGCGCAGTGGACGGCAGCAACGCCGACAAGCTGGCCGACGTCATGAAGCTGGCCGACGGCCCCGACGCGGCGTACCGCTCGCTGGTTGTCGGGCTTGGCGTCTCCGCGCAGACCGCGCAGCGCCGCGCGGACATCCAGCTCCGGGTGGCGGCCGACATGGACACGCTCCGGTCCGCCGACGCCGGGGTCAACCTCGACGAGGAAATGACCAACATGATCTCGTTCCAGCGGGCGTACGAGGCGGCCGCTCGGGTCCTCACCTCGGTCGACGAGATGCTCGACGTGCTCATCAATCGCACCGGTCTTGTCGGGAGATAAGAATGGCTATCCAAGTACGCGTCACCCAGCAGTCGATCGCGGCCCGCGTGACGGCCAGCCTGCAGAACAACCTGAACCGCATGGGGGACCTGCAGGAACGCCTGTCCAGCGGCAAGATGATCACTCGCCCGTCCGACTCGCCGACCGGTACCGTGTCGTCACTGCAGCTGCGCAGCGAGATCCGCGCGGTGGCGCAGTACTCCCGCAACGCCGACGACGGCCTCGGCTGGCTCAGCACCCTGGACAACACGCTGACCAGCAGCGTCGCCCAGGTGCGCCGGGTTCAGGAGCTGACGCTGCGCGGCAAGAACGCCGGTGCGAGCTCGCCGGAGTCCCGCGCGGCCCTCGCCACCGAGGTCGAGAACATCCGCGAGGAACTGATCGGCCTGGCGAACACCCGCTACCTTGACCGGCCGGTGTTCGGCGGGACCACGTCGGGCGCGGCCGCCTACGACAGCAACGGCGTGTTCCGGCCCGGTCCGACCGGCTCGGTCAGCCGCACCATCGGTGACGGCACGAAGGTGCGTGTGGACCTCGCCGGCCCGGAGGCCTTCGGCACGGGCGCCACCGACCTGTTCGCCGTGCTGGACTCGATCGCCGGGAGCCTCCGGACGAACCCCACCGCGCTCGCCGGTGACCTCAACAACCTCAACACAGCGCTGGAAAACCTCCAGACGAAGCTCGCCGACGTGGGCTCCCGATACAATCGGGTGGAACAAATGCGACAAACCGCCGACGACAGAGCGTTGACCCTGCGGGGCCAGCTGTCCGAGGTGGAGGACATCGACCTGCCCCAGACGATCATGGAAGTCCAGCTGCAGCAGACGGCGTACCAGGCGGCCCTCGCGACCACCGCCAAGGTGATCCAGCCGTCGCTGATCGACTTCCTGCGGTAGCCGGAAAGGACGCCCCGCTGGTGCGGGGGGCGCCCGCTGCGGCGCCGCCCCTGCCACCAGCCGAGGAGCGCATGACCGCCCAGCAGGACGATGACCTGCCCACCATCGACTTCGTCTCCCCGATGCCCGGCTTCGCCGAGCACCGGCGGTTCGTCCTCGTCCGGCTGGACGACGACGGGCTGCTCTACGCGCTCGCCTCTGTCCACGACCCGGAGCTGCGGTTCCTCGTCGTCCCGCCGCCCCCGTTCTTCCCGGACTACGCGCCGGAGATCACCGAGGACGACCTCGCGTCCCTCGGCACGAGCGACGTGACGCAGATCCTGTTGCTGCTGGTCATCACCACGGCGGAGTCCGCCGCCGACAGCACTGCCAACCTGATGGCGCCCATCCTCGTGGACCAGTCCACGCGGCGGGCGCTACAGGTCGTGCTCAGCGGCAGCGGCCTGCCGGTGCGCGCCGAGCTGATGGCACACGCCTAAGAGCGACAGGGAGGACTGACAATGCTCGTACTGACCCGTCGCCCCGGCGAGAGCGTCCACGTCGGCGACGACGTGGTGATCACGGTGCTGGAGGTCCGGGGGGACGTGATCCGCCTAGGCATCCGCGCGCCGCGCACGATCCAGGTGCACCGCGAGGAGATCTACCGGGAGCTGCAGGCCGCCAACCGGGCCGCTGCCTCCCCGAGCGACGACGCGGTGCGCAACCTGGCCGCCCGGCTGCTGCGGCCACCGCGCCC
>DASQDS010000640.1:0-2866 GCA_035634075.1 Pilimelia sp.
GCGACGACCTCGGCGCCGCGGCGGGACCGGACGAACGCCAACGTGCGGACCCCGCTCACCACCGCGTCGCTGAGCAGATCGGCCGTTTCCCGCAGCGCCGACCGGCGGGCGGGCTGCGCCGCCTCCACGCCGCCCCGGTCCGGGTCCGCGGACTGCAATGGCGGCTCCCACAGGGCGAAGGTGACGGCGCCGCGGGGCGAGGCGTCGACCGCCACGGCGGCGACCGGGAGCCCGGTGAGTCGGGCCGCCGCCTCTGCCGGGTCGCCGGCGGTCGCGGAGGCCAGGACGAAGGTGGGCGTGCGCCCGCACCGGGCCGCGGCCCGGCGCAGGCGGCGCAGCACGTGCGCCACGTGCGAGCCGAACACGCCCCGGTAGGTGTGGCACTCGTCCACCACCACGTACGCCAGGCGGCGGAGGAACCCGGCCCACGCGGAGTGTCCAGGCAGGATCCCGTGGTGCAGCATGTCGGGGTTGGTCAACACGAAGCGCGAATGCCGGCGCACCCACTCCCGTTCCTCGCGGGGGGTGTCCCCGTCGTAGCACGCCGGCCGGATCCCGGGAAGGTCCAGCCGCGCCACGGCCCGCAGCTGGTCCGCGGCGAGCGCTTTCGTCGGGGCGAGGTACAGCACCGTGGCCCGGGGGTCGGTCAGCAGGGTGGACAACGCCGGCAGGTGATAGGCCAGCGACTTCCCGGACGCCGTTCCGGTCGCCAGCACCACGTGCTGGCCGGCGAAGGCCAGCGAGGCGGCTTCCGCCTGGTGGCGCCACGGCTCGGTGACCCCCCGCACGCCCAGGGCGGTGCGCAACGAGTCGGGGACCCACTCGGGCCACGGCACGGCGTCGCCGACCCGGGCCGGCACCTGTACGACATGGGTGACGGGGTCCACGCCGCCGCCGCGAGCGGCGAGGCGCCCCAGCAGCTCGACGGGTGGCGGACCACCGAGCGCCGACGCCACCGTGGCGCCGCCCGGGCGACCGTCCCCGGCCGGGTCCTCGACGGCACCGGCGGCTCCGGCGCGGGGGGTCGCGGCAGTTGTCACGTTCTGCACTGTGGCACCCACACGGTGGGATCGTCCAACTTCCGCGGCGTCGAAACGGTCGGTAGGCATGCGTGTCCCATGCGGCCGATGGTTAGATGCCCGGGAGGAGGAACCGACCGCGCACTGCGCACGGCTGCTGAAGGGGGTACGGATGGAGCTGTCGCTGGCGACCCGCACCGTCGCCGGGCACACGGTGCTGGAGGTCGGCGGCGAGGTCGACGTCTACACGGCTCCCCGCCTGCGCGAGCGCCTGATCGAGCTGGTGGACGGCGGCGCGCGCAACGTGGTGGTGGACCTGGGGCGCGTCGACTTCCTCGACTCCACCGGGCTCGGCGTGTTGGTCGGCGCCCTGAAGCGGCTGCGGGCGGCCGGCGGTACCTTCGGGCTGGTGTGCTCCAGAGAGCCCCTCCTCAAAATCTTCCGAATCACCGCCCTGGACCAGGTGTTTCCTCTTTACGACACCGTGGAGGCGGCGACCGGCGCGGACGCCGGCCCGACCGCGTGACGGTGGATCGGTGATGTCGACGGTTCGGCTGTGCTTCTCGCCAGCGCCGGTGCACGTGCGCACGGCGCGGTTGGTGGGTGTCGCGGTTGCTCGCCGGGCGGGCGTCGCGGAGGAGCTCCTCGACGAGGTGCGGCTCGCGATTGGCGAAGCGTGCGCGCGGGCCGTGGCCCTGCACCGGCAGTACAGCCTCAGCGAGCCGGTGCTGGTGGAGATGTCCGACGACGATCCCTACACCGTGCGGGTCATCGACCGGGCGCCGATCGAGGCGGGGCTGGGCCTGGCCGCGTTGCCCCCGGACGAGCTGGCGAACGAGTCCTTGACGGACGAGGCTTTGACGGTCGGCGTCGGATTTGCCCTGTTGGCCGGCTTCGTGGACGACCTCCAGGTTCGCCCCGTCGACGAGGGGATCGGCACCCAGGTGCGGATGGCCTGGCCGGTTGCCAAGCAGTGACCGCAGGGCGGCCGGCGGCATACCCAGCGCGGGCTCTGCTAACACAGCGGTGAACATCACCGCGACACTGTGGGCACCGGATGTGATGGGCCCCACGTCGGCCGCTACAGTACGTCGGTTATCTACAAGTTCCCTGATCCCGCGGCTGGCGGGCAGGGTGCCGGCCGCCGGCCGTGGGGACGGACCGGTGGACGGCGATTCGTCGCTCCCCGCGTGGAGACGCCCCGCCGGTTCGTCCACCGGGTCGGGTGCGTGCGTTCGGTAACAGGAGGACATAGATGTCCGGGACATCCGGGACCACCTTGGCCGCCGAAGGCGGCGGGCTGACCCTCACCGGAGGAAACGTTTCGTATGTCATCGTGGCGGCGGTCATCGCGCTGGTGGCGTTGGGATTCGCCGCGGCCCTGACGAAGGCGGTCTTGTCCGCCGACCGGGGCACCACGAACATGCAGGAGATCGCCGGCGCGGTCCAGGAAGGTGCCTCTGCCTACCTGACCCGCCAGTTCAAGACGCTCGGCGTGTTCGTGCTGGTCGCAGTGGTGCTGTTGTTCCTGCTCCCGGTAGGCGAAGCCGGTGACAACGAGACGCTGGTCAAGATCGGCCGCTCCGTGTTCTTCGTGGTGGGCGCCGTCTTCAGCGCGTTCATCGGTGGCGCGGGGATGGCGCTCGCGACGCGGGCGAACCTCCGCGTCGCGGCGGCCGCCCGGGCCGCCCAGGGCGGGCGCGAGCACGCCATGCAGATCGCCTTCCGCACCGGTGGTGTGGTCGGCTTCCTCACGGTGGGCCTGGGCCTGCTCGGTGTCGCGCTGGTGGTGTTCCTGTACGAGGGTGACGCCCCCACCGTCCTCGAGGGCTTCGGCTTCGGCGCGG
>DASQDS010000641.1:0-5005 GCA_035634075.1 Pilimelia sp.
GCGGCGTCGCGCCCGGGCGCCCGGGACGCGGCGCTGCGGTTCGCGCCCGGGGTGGGTCCCGGCGTCATCGGGGTGCCCGCCGACGAGCTGCGGGACAGCCGGGTGCCCCTGGCGCAGCTGTGGCCGGCCGCGGCGGCGCGGCGGCTGGCCGAGCGGGCCACCGAGGCCGCCGCGGCGGGCGGCACCGCCGGAGCGGCCGCCGTGCTGGAACGGCAGGTGGCCACCCGACCCCCGGCCCCGGATCGGCGGATCGCCGGCATCGTGGCCGGCCTGCGGCGGGGCGCGAGCGTGCCGGCGGTGGCCGCCGCCGCGGGGTACAGCGAGCGGCAGTTGCACCGCCGCTCGGTCGCCGCGTTCGGCTACGGGCCCAAGACACTGGCCCGGGTCCTGCGGCTGGTGCGCGCCCTGGCGTTGGCCCGCGCCGGCACGGCATTCGCCACCGTCGCCGCCACCGCCGGGTACGCCGACCAGGCCCACCTCGCCCGGGACGTGAAGGATCTGGCCGGCGTGCCGCTCTCCGCGCTCGTCCCCTGACGGGGCCGGGCCGCCGTCAGGGGTGGGGCGCGGTCACGGCGCCGTTGCGGCCTCGGGCAG
The DNA here is from genome assembly GCA_035634075.1 of Pilimelia sp. Lineage (GTDB taxonomy): Bacteria > Actinomycetota > Actinomycetes > Mycobacteriales > Micromonosporaceae > DASQDS01. Next base: position 595 of record DASQDS010000641.1, read on the forward strand.
TGACGCGAACAGGTCGACGCCGTTGTCGTCCGGGTCGTGCACCACCGCGTAGCGCTGCCCCCAGAAGGCGTCCCACGGCGCCATCTTGCCCGCATAGCCAGCGTCGAGGAGGTCGGCGTAGACCCGGTCGACCTCCGCCGCGTCCGCGCACCGGAAGCCGAGGCCCATCCGGTTACCGCCCTGCGCCGGCGACCAGGTGGAGTCGATCGAACGGATCAGCTCCTCGGTGTCCCAGAGCAGCCGCAGCCCGCCCGGCAGGCCGCATTCCACGTGCGGTTCCGCGTCCGCGGTGCTCGGCAGGTCGAGGCCGAGCCGCCGGTAGAACGCGAGGGATCTGCCCATGTCAGCCACTACCAGGCTGACCACATTGAACGTTGGCGTCATGCCCGTACCGTACGGGCCCCGGCGGTCGGTCGTCTTGACAAAATCGGACGCGTTCGCCGAGTGTCCGGCGCGCCGTCCGCACTCCCGACGCGGCTCGGCAACGCGCAGGTGCCGGCCCCGGTTGCGCGCGCTTCGTGACGTGATCCGGCCAGATCAATGGCCCCTTCTCAGGCCTGCCTCAGGCCGACCGCTCACTATGGTCAGGGACAGGCGATGCACGGACGTTCCGGGGGGAGGACACTGTGCACTTTCGCATCCTCGGCCCAGTCGAGGCCATCCTCGACAATCGACACATCACGATCGACCGGCCGCGTCCCCGGGCCGTACTCGGGTACCTGCTCCTGCACGCCAACCAGCCGCTGTCCGTCGACCGGATCACCGGGGCGCTGTGGCATGGGGCCGTCCCGGCGACGGCGCGGGCGCAGGTGCAGGCGGACATCTCGCGGATCCGGCGGGCCCTCGGCGACGCGTCCCGCAGCCCGGTGGTGACGCGGCCGGCCGGGTACCTGATCGAGGTGCCGGCGGGCCGGCTCGACCACGGCCGCTTCGCCGCCCTGGTGGAGCGGGCGCGCCGGGACGGCGATCCCGCGCGGACCGCCGGGTTGCTCCGGGAGGCCCTCGGCCTGTGGCAGGGGCAGGCGCTGGCAGGAGTCAACGCCGCCTTCGCGGATGGCGCCCGGGCGCGGCTGGAAGAGCAAAGACTGTCCGCGTACGAGGAGATGGCCGAGGCGGAGCTGGCGCTCGGCCGGCACCGGGCCCTCGTTGCCGAGCTGGCGGAAGTGGTCGAAACCGCCCCACTGCGTGAGCGGCTGCACGGCCAGCTGATGCTGGCGCTCTATCGGGCCGGCCGGCCGGCCGACGCGCTGGCTGTCGCCCGGGACCTGCGCCGGAGGCTGGTCGAGCAGGAAGGGCTCGATCCCGGCCGGGCGATCGGCGAGCTGGAGCGCCGGGTGTTGCGGGCCGACCCGGCGCTGGACCTACCCGGGCCGGCCCCGGTGGGCCTGCGCCCGCCGACCCGCCGCGCGTCCGCCGCGACCCTCGCCCGGACCGCCGTCCGGGATGCCGCTGCCGGCTGTGCCGCCGTCCGGGATACCTTCGCGGCGAGGGACGGGTCCGCCGTGGTGCCGGTGGCGGTACCGGGCCGGGTCGGGGCGGACGACCCGGCCGCCGCGAACGGTCCGGCCGCCGGGAACGGGCCGGCCGCCGCGAACGGGCCGGCCGCCGCGATCGGTTCGGTCGTGCCGAACGGTCGGGCGGCGACGAACGGCGCGGTGGCGGTTCTGTCCGCGGTGGGGCATTGGCCGGCGGCACCGGCTCAGCCGGCGGCACCGGCTCAGTCGGGGGCGCCAGATCAGCTGGCGGTGGGGGATCGGCTGGCGGCGGCGTCCGGGTCGATGGTCGCGGGCGGCCCGAGGCCGGCACCCGGGTCGGCCGCGCTGCCGCGGATGCTGCCGCCCGACATCGCCGACTTCACCGGTCGGGAGGCGGAGGTCCGCCGGGTGGGCGCCCTGCTGGGCCCCGGTCGGGCGGCCGGCGGCCTCCCGGTCGCGGCCATCGCGGGGATGGGCGGCGTCGGTAAGACCGCGCTGGCCGTGCACGTCGCGCACCGGGTCGCGGCCGATTTCCCGGACGGCCAGCTGTACGTCAACCTGCGGGGCGCGGAGGCCGCCCCGGTAGAGCCGGCCGATGTGCTCGCCCGGTTTCTGCGCGCCCTGGGCGTGGACTCGCGGGCGGTGCCGCAGGACCCGGTCGAGCGGGTCGGCCTCTACCGCAGCCGGCTGGCCGGGCGCCGGGTGCTGTTGGTGCTCGACAACGCCGCCGGTGAGGAGCAGATCCGGCCGCTGTTGCCCGGCGCGGACAGCTGCGCCGTCCTGATCACGAGCCGAGGCCGGTTGACCGGGGTGGAGGGCGCTCGCTGGGTGGACCTGGACGTGTTCCGGCCCACCGAGGCCGTCCGCCTGCTCGGTCGGGTGGCGGACCCCGACCGCGTCGGTGCCCAACGGGCGGACGCCGACCACATCGTCCGGCTGTGCGGCTGGCTGCCCCTCGCGGTGCGGATCGCGGCGGCCCGGCTCACCGCCCGGCCGACGTGGCGGCTGGCGAACCTCGCCGGCATGCTGTCCGACGAGCGCCGCCGGCTCGACCGGCTGGCCGCCGGCGACCTGGAGGTCCGCGCCTCCCTGGCGCTGAGCTACCGCTGCCTGCGGGAGCGGCCGAGGCGGCTGTTCCGGCTGCTCGGCCTCTTCGACGCCCCGGACTTCCCCGACTGGCTGGCCGCCGCGGTGCTGGGCTGCTCGCGGGACGAGGCGTTCGGGCACCTCGAGGCTCTGGTGGACGCCCAACTGCTGGCGATCGCGGACACCGACGGCGACGGGCGCAGCAGGTACCGCTTCCACGACCTGGTCCGGTTGTACGCCCGGGAGCTGGCCACCCGGGAGGACGGCGCGGCGGCCGGCGCGGCGCTGGAGCGCGGGTTGGGCGCATGGCTCGCCCTGGCGGAACGCGCGGCGACCGGCGTACCCGGGCCGTGTTACGCCCCGATCTCCGGCACCGCGGCCCGCACGACGGTTGCCGGGGCCGACGAGGTCCTCGGCCCGGACCCGTCCGCCTGGTTCGACGTCGAGCGGCCGGCGCTGCTGTCCGCGGTGCGCCAGGCGTGCGACCTCGGCCGCACCGAGCTGGCCTTCGACCTGGCCGGCTGCCTGGAGAAGTACTTCGACATCCGCGGCATGTACGCGGACTGGCGGGCGACCAACGAGCGGGTGCTGGCCGCCTGCCGGGCCGACGGCAACGTGCGCGGGCAGGCCGTGATGCTGCGCGGGCTGATCGACGTGGTGACCTGGAACACCGCCGGCGGCACCGGAGCGGCAATGGCCCGGCTGCACGCCGACGGGCTGCTCCTGCTGGAGATGTTCACCGCGCTCGGCGAGCGGCGGGGGATGGCCGATGCGGCGGTCATCTGCTCGTGGGGGCTCAGCGCGACGGGCTCGTACGCCGCGGCCGTGGAAACGGCGGGGGAGTCGTTGCAGCTGGCCCGGGAGACCGGCCACCTTGGCGGGCAGGCCCGCGCCCACCTGGCGCTGGCCATCGCGCACGGGGAGAACCGCCGGCTGGACACCGCCATCGGGCACCTGAGCCGGGCCCTGGCGCTGGCGCGGGACCTGCGCAACGCCCGCTACGAGGCGACGGTGCTGCAGTTCCTGGGCATCGCGTACTCGCGGGCCGGGCAGGCCGCCCCGGCGGCGCGGGTGCTCAACCAGTCGTTGGCCATCTCGCAGCGGTTCGGTGACCGGTACGCCGAGGTGCTCACCGTGCTCACGCTGGCACGCCTGCACCTGGCGACCGGCGATCGGCGGGCCGCGGGGGAGGCGGCGGCGTCGCTCGCCATGGCCCGGGAGTACGACATGGCGCACCACGTGGCGCAGGCGCTGACCGTGCTCGGTGAAATCGCCGTGGCCGACGGTCGCCCGGCGGCGGCGGTGGCGCATCTGGCGGAAGCGGTCCGCCTGTGGCGTACCCGGGGATGGCCGTCATTCCTGGCCGGCGCCCTGGTGGTACTGGGCGAGGCGTACGCCGGCACGGACCCGGAGGCGGCCCGCGCGGCCTGGGTGGAGGGGCGGGACATCTACGCCAAGCTGGGGCACCACGACCTTTTCGAGGAGGTTTCCGGCAGGCTCCAGTCGCTGTGACAGGTTGGGGTATCCGGGCGGATCGTCCGACACGCCGGGAAGTTGAGCGTTCTCGTGGCTTGCAACCAATCAGCACCCGAGCATTACCCAAAGTAGCAACCGTCAAGACGGAGAGTTCCTCACGTAAGCCGGTGTGCCGCCCCAAGCGGTCGCCGACAACGAGGGGGACTCATGGCTACTTCCGCTGCCGCTGTCAGCACCACCATCGACCGTCAGCGCGAGGACCTGATCCGCGCGAACATGCCGCTTGTCGGCCACCTGGTCCGGGAAATGCTCAGCCGGGTCCCCTCCCACGTCAACCGCGACGACCTGACCTCCGCCGGCCTCGCCGCCCTGGT
>DASQDS010000642.1:0-7783 GCA_035634075.1 Pilimelia sp.
CGCGCCGACCTCGACAGCGCCGAGCGGCGCACCGCAAAGCTGGCCGCGGAGCTCGCCGCCGGTCAGCGCGACCGCGACGCCGCGCAGGACCGCGCCGCGCAGCTCAGCGCCCAGGTCACGCACCTGGCCGCCGCCCTCGCCGGCCTGGGCGAAGCGCGGACGAAGGCCGCGGCGGCCACGGCCTGACCGCGCGGCGGAGCTGTCAGTACCGCTGGCGCGGTACGGTCGTGACTGAGGTCGCCTTCCGGCGGGCCGGCGTTCCGCGGCGACCGCCGTAGACTGGAACGGGTCTCTGGGCCGGGCAGGGTGTGCGGCCTCTGGGGCGGCGGCAGTGCGGCCGGCGCGGCGGCGGACAAAGATCGGCACGCCCGCTACGCTCGGAGCGTTTGCCCGGCGGGGAATCCCGCGAGTGACCGCCATCGTTACACGTGAAGAGCAGCACCACGACCGAGGGGAAAGCCGAAATGGGCGAGCGCATGCTGCGCGGGAGCCGTCTGGGAGCCGTCAGCTACGAGTCCGACCGGAACACGGAGCTGGCGCCCCGACAGACCCGCGAGTACCTCTGCGCCAAGGGACACCAGTTCGAGGTGCCCTTCGCCGTCGACGCCGAGGTCCCCATCACGTGGGAGTGCAAGTTCGACGGCAGCATCGCGCGGCTGGTCGACGGCAGCGAGCCGGAACAGAAGAAGGCCAAGCCGCCGCGTACGCACTGGGACATGCTTCTGGAGCGGCGGTCCATCGCCGAGCTGGAGGACATCCTGGCCGAGCGGCTGGAGGAGGTCCGCGCCCGGCGCGGTCGCCCCTCCGCCTGACCTGAGTGGCGCCGATGCGCCGGCACGCCTGGGCGTGCCGGCGCATCGCCGTCTGCGAGGCGGGACACCGGACGGATTCCGCCCGAAGCAGTCAGCGGGGGATCAGCAGGGCGCCGAAGCCGACGAACAGGCCGCCGGTGACGGCGTCGAGCGCGCGTCGGGCCCGCCGGTAACCCGCGGTGACAACAGGCGTGGAGGCCAGGGCCGCGACGGCGCCGAACCAGCCCAGCGCCATGGCCACCATCGCCGCGAGGATCAGCGCTTTGTCCGCCAGCCCGGCGTCGCGGGGCAGCACGCTGGCGAACAACGCGCCGAAGAAGACCAGGGCCTTCGGGTTGGCGAGGTTGGTCAGCAGGCCGGTGCGCCACTCCCCGACCCCACCTGCGGCCCGACCGACCGGCGCGGGGTCGACGGCTCGCGCTGGGTCTGGCCGGCGGGCCGAGCGCAACGTCGCGAGGCCGAAGCCGATCAGGAACAGCGCACCGGCCACGCGCAGCGCGGTGTACACCCCGTCGAAGCGGGTGACCAGCACGGTGACGCCCAGCAGGCCGGCCGTCGCCCACGCGGCGATGCCGGTGACCACCCCGGCGGCGACCCGCAGTCCGCTGCGGCGCGACCGCCCGGCGGCGTACCGCAGGACGACCAGGAAATCCGGGCCCGGACTGACCACGGCTACCGCCCAGACGCCCAGCACGGGCACGAGCGTGGTCCACGACATGGTGGCTCCCCTCCTCCGGCGCCTCAGCCGGCCGCGGGCGAGGCGATCACGACGGTGATGTCCGCCGGCGCGCCGGCGGTTTCGTATCGGTGTGGGCCGTCGCCGGCGAAGGCGAGCAGATCACCGGCCCGCAGCTCGCAGGGGCCGGCCACGGGGCCGGCGCGCACGGCGCCGCTGGCGACGATCAGGTGCTCCACGGTGCCGGGGGCGTGCGGGATGCCGTCCACGGCGGTGCCGGGGGGCAGCCGCAGCCGCCACAGCTCCAGGCTGTGCCCGCTGCCCACCCGCCGCAGCAACTCGCGGGTGGGCGCGTCGCCGTCTGCTTCCGTCCCCGGCAGGTGCACCGGGCCGGTGTCGGTGTCCCGGGCCAGCAGGTCGGCGAGGGGGATGTGCAGCGCCACCGCGACGGCGTCCAGCGTCTCGATCGTCGGGTTGCCGGTGCCCGCCTCCAGCGCCGACAGCGTGCCCTTGCTGAGCCCGGCGAGCCGGGCCAGCTCGGCAGCCGTCAGGCCGCGCTGGCGGCGGCGGCGGCGCACCTGCTCCCCCACCGCCGCGGCAACACCACTATCCTGTACCACTCGTTCAGTATAATGAACGCCCTGGCGCTCCGACACACCCGAACCACCGAGTTGGCCATGCAGCCGTACAGTGGCCTCTCGTGATCGACCCCGCGCCGCCCCCCGGCGGGACCGATGTCGTGCCGCTGCGCACCGCGGTGCGCGCCTGGTTCGCCATCTCCCTGCAGACCTTCGGCGGGCCGGCCGGCCAGATCGCCGTCATGCAGCGCGCCCTCGTTGACGAGCGGCGCTGGATCGGGCAGCGCCGGTTCCTGCACGCCCTCAACTACTGCATGCTGCTGCCCGGCCCCGAGGCCCAGCAGCTGGCCATCTACATCGGCTGGCTGCTCAACGGCGTCCGCGGGGGCCTGATCGCGGGCGTCCTGTTCGTCCTGCCGGGCATGCTGGCGCTGCTGGCCCTCTCCCTGATTTACGCCCGCTACGGCGACACGGATGTGCTCGCCGCGCTCTTCGCCGGACTGGCGCCCGCCGTCGTCGCGATCGTCGCCCAGGCCGTGGTCCGACTGGCCCGGCGGGCGCTGCCCCACCCGTCGCTGGCCGGGATCGCCGTCGCCGCCTTTCTCGCCCTGGCGGCGTTCGGCGTACCGTTCCCCGCCGTCATCGCGGCCGCCGGGCTCGCGGGCTGGGCGCTGGCCCGGTGGCGGCCCGCCGCGGTCGCCGGCGGGCACGAGGGCGACGGCGGAGGCCCCCCGCCGCTGATCGACGACGACGCCCTGCACCACGAGGCACCGAGCCGGCGGCGCGCGGCGACGATCCTGGCGGTGGGCCTGGTGCTGTGGGCCGTCCCGGTCCTCGCCGCCGTGCTGCTGACCGGCCGCGACAGCGTCTACACCACGCAGGGGCTGTTCTTCTCGGGCACGGCGCTGGTCACGTTCGGCGGCGCGTACGCCGTTCTGGCGTTCGTCGCCCAGCAGGCGGTCGGCACCTACGGCTGGCTGTCCGCCGGCGACATGGTGCGCGGGCTGGCGCTGGCCGAGACGACCCCCGGACCGTTGATCATGGTGGTGCAGTTCGTCGCGTTCCTCGGCGCGTACGCGGACCCGGGTGGGCTCGACCCGTGGCTCGCAGGGGTGCTCGCGTCGCTGCTCACCACCTGGGTGACCTTCGTCCCGTGCTTCCTGTTCATCTTCCTGGGCGCCCCGTCGATCGAGCGGCTCCGCGGGAACCGCGGGCTGGCCGCCGCACTGACCGGCATCACCGCCGCCGTGGTCGGCGTGATCGCCAACCTCGCCCTCTACTTCGCCGTCCACACCCTGTTCGCCGATACCGCGCGCGGGTCGGCGGGGCCACTGGCGTGGGAGCTTCCCAAGCTGGGCACAGTACGCCCGGTGGCGGTGGCGATCGCCGTGCTCGCGGCCGTGATGGTGTTCTGGTTGCGCTGGTCGGTGCCGCGCACCCTCGCCGTCTGCGCGGCGCTGGGGCTCGCGGCGGGCTTCGCCGGTCTGCCGGTCACCTGACGGCGTGGGGCCGCTCGGGCCCGACGGCGTGGGGCCGCTCGGGTAGGGGCGCCTTCCCGCACCCGTCCCGAGCGGCCCACATCTGTGGGGGCAGCAGCCGCTAGCCGCCGTGCATGCCGCCGCCGTTCAACCCGCCGTCGTTCATGCCACCGTCGTTCATGCCACCGTTGTTCATGCCGTCGCCGGCCGCGCCGCCGCCGTTCATCCCGGCCGCGTCACCCGCGCCACCGGCGTCAGCCGCACCGCCTCCGGCGTCTCCAGCACCGGCGTCGCCAGCACCGGCGTCACCGTCGGCGGTCACCAGCTCCACCCCGAGCGTGTCGAGGATCTCGGTGACCGGCTGGAAGAACGTCTCCCCGGACTGCTGGCAGTTGCCCGAGCCACCGGACACGACGCCCTGGGCCTGGTCACCGGCGAGCAGCGAGCCGCCGGAGTCGCCCGGTTCGGCACACACGTCCGTGCCGATCAGCCCGTTGACCGCCACCACCCCCGCACCGTCGGTCGGGTCGTTGAATCGCACGGTGACGTCCAGTGCGGTGATTTCGCCGCACGTCACGCCGGTGGTGCTGCCGAACTTGCAGACCGCGGCCCCGATCGGAGCCTCCTGCGCGCCGTTGACCGGCACGGGCCCGAGGTTCGCACCCTGCTCGCCCTCCTCCGCCGTAGCCTCCCCGACCGGGGTCACGGTGTCGTCGGTGGCCACGAACGAGAAGTCGTCCTCCGGGAACGAGGACGCCTCGAACACCGCCTGCTGCGGGCCGACCACACCGCCCAGCCCGGTCACCTCGCTGCCCTCCTCGCCGCAGTGGCCGGCGCTGACGAACCCGCCGGTCACCGCGAAGCCGACCGAACACCGGGCCTGGCCGTTGATGATGTACGGGTCCCCACCCCGGACCTCGGCGCCGCCGTTGCCGTTGCCGTTGTTGCCACCACCGTTACCGTTGCCGTTGCTGCCGTCGCCACCCCCGTTGCCGTTGCCGTTGCCGTTGTTGCCGTTCCCGTTACCGGCCCCGTTGCCGCCGTTGCCCTGGTCCGCGCCGCCGTTGCCCTGGTCTGCGCCGCCGTTGCCGAGGCCCGGGGGCGTCGCGGCGGCGGTGAGCAGTCGGGGCGCGCTGTCGGTCATGACCAGGCGGACCCCGCGGGGGTCGACGCCCGTCGCGGTGACCATCGCCCGCGCGGCGCGCATGCCCGAGCGGGTGGCCAGCACCGTGACGGAGTTCGTGGGCGCGTCGACGTACCAGCCGACCACGCCGGGCCGCATGACGGCTGCCCGCGCGTCCATGGCACCGGCCATGGCGTTCAGTTGGCGGGCGCTGCGCGCCACCGGCTTGGCCCGCGCGCCGGCGGCGCGGACCGTCCGGGCCGCCGCCGGGTCGCTGACGGCGACCACGAGGCCGGGCGCCTCGTTGGTCACCCAGGCGCCGGCGTACGCGGTACCGAGCGTCTGCCGAAGGTTCGCGGTGGTCCGGGTCGCCCACGCGTCCCGGGCCAGCCGGGCGCGTGCCTGTCCGCTGGTGAGGTTCAGGTCGCGGCTGAGCGCGGCGAGCATCTCGGCCGGTACGGCCGGGGCCGTCGCGGCGGTGCCGCCCGGTCTGTCGGGCGTTGTGGTGGCGATGGCGGGCAGGGTCACCGCAGCGGCTACCCCCACTACCGCGACGGTGAGCGCCACGGTGATGACACGTCTGTCCATCCGTGCTTCCTTCTGCGTGAGGCGTCGGAACCTGTCAGGTCACTCGCTGGCTTGGTCGTCGTCACCTCCATCTCGCCCGCGGCAAGAGGTACGCAACAACGGCCCGACCGGATGAATGATCGACGCAGAAGAATTTCTCAGCCGCCCGGCGGCGGCCGGATCAGTGGCGCGGCGGCGGCCCGGACTGGTCCTCGGGGCCGACGATTTCACCCTCGATGGCGGGGCGGGCGGCGTCTCCACCGGCGGGTTCAGCCGCCGGTGGTGGGGACGCCGGCTGGGCCGGGCCGCGGCGGACCCGCACCCGGCGGGGGCCGAACACGTCGCCGGCCACCATCGACGGCATCCGCCGCTCGGCGACGCGTTGCACCGCGCGGCGGGCCAGCGACCGCGACGGCGGCAGCAGCAGCCCCAACCCGAGGACGCCGCTGACGAAGCCGGGCACCGCCAGCAGCAGGGCGCCGACGAGCCCGACGAGGCCGTCGGCGACCCGCACGCCGGGCGGTTGGCCGGCTTCGGCGGCCGCCCGGAACCGGCGCCACGCGCGCACGCCCTCCCGGCGCAGCAGCACCACACCGAGCACCGACATGGCCAGGAAGAGCAGCATCGCGGCCGGCAGCCCCAGCCAGCGCGTCACGAGGATGAACACGACGACCTCGACGGCCCCCGCGAGTGCCAGTGCCACCGGCACCAGCAGCACGCCGCGGCGCATCACGGGTTCACCGGCGCGCTCGCACTCATGGTCGCGGGGCGCGTTGCGGCGTACGGGAACCGCCCCGCAGGGCCCGTCCCAGCGCGGCGCCGCGCGCCCGCACCCCCCACACGGTGACCCGCCACAGCGCCTCGCGGACGACCGCCGGGCTCATCTTGCTCGCACCGCGTTCCCGCTCGGCGAACGTGATCGGGACCTCGGCCACCCGGAAACCCTCCCGGTACGACCGCCACGTCAGGTCGATCTGGAAGCAGTAGCCCTGCGAGGCCACGGAGTCGACGTCGATCTTCTCCAGCACGGGCAACCGGTACGCCCGGTAGCCGCCCGTGGCGTCGCGGACGGGCATGCCCAGCGCGAGGCGCGTGTACAGGTTCGCCCCGCGGGAGAGCACCAGCCGGTGCACCGGCCAGTTGACCACCGCGCCGCCGGGCACCCAGCGCGACCCGATGACCGCGTCGGCGTCGCGCAGCGCGTCGAGGAGCTTGCCGAGCTCCTCCGGGGCGTGCGAGCCGTCCGCGTCCATCTCCACCACGGCGTCGTAGCCCCGCTCGCGGGCCCACCCGAAGCCGGCCACGTACGCGGCGCCCAGGCCCTGCTTGCCGGGCCGGTGCAGCACGTGGATGTGCGCGTCCCCGCGGGCGAGCTCGTCGGCGATCTCCCCGGTGCCGTCTGGGCTGCTGTCGTCGGCGACGAGGATGTCCACGACCGGCACGGCCCGGCGGACCCGATCGACGATGAGCCGGACGTTGTCCGCCTCGTTGTACGTCGGGATGACGACCAGGACCCGGCCCAACCCGGGATAGCCCTCCTGGGCGGCCGCCCTCTCCTCAGTCACCGCTCCTCCAACGCGTTTCGAGCCGGGCGGCGGGCCCGGCGGCGCACCGCCGCGGCTGCCACCAGCGCCGCCGCGGCGAGCGCCGACAGGACCGCCTCGGGCCAGTAGCCCAACGTCGTGGCAAGCGTACGCGCCGACCCCATGCGCATCTCACGGACCACGACCGCTTCGGTGTTGAAGCGGGTCGCATCGACCACCGTACCCGTGGCGGTGACGAACCCGGACACACCGACGGTGGAGGCCATCAGCGCCTCCCGGCCGTGCTCGACGGCCCGCAGCCGCACCATCGCGAGCTGCTGGCGGGCCTCGGCGACGTTGAACGTGGCGTTGTTGGTCTGCACCGCCAGCAACCCGCCGCCGCCGGTGACCGTGTCGCGGACCAGGCCGTCGTACGCGACCTCGAAACAGATCACGTCGCCGACCGTCACCGGGCCGGCGCGGACGACCCCGGGGGTGGCGCCGGGCACGAAGTCGGCGCGGATCAGATCTACCTGGCTGCTCACCATCCGCGCGACGCGGCGCATCGGCACGTACTCGGCGAACGGCACCGGGTGCCGCTTGACGTACAGCTGAGCCAGGTCCGGCCCGGCGCCCGGCCGCCACAGCAGGCCGGCGTTGCGCACCTCGCCCGCGCCGGGCCCGCGCAGCAGCGCGCCGACGAGGATCGGGGCGCCGATGGCCCGCGCCGCCGCGTCGATGCTCGCCCGGGCCTGCGCGTCGCGCAGCGGGTCCACGTCGCTGGCGTTCTCCGGCCACACCACCAGCGCCGGCCGGGCGACCTCGCCGGCGGCCACCCGCTCGGCCAGGGCGGTCGTCGCGCGCACGTGGTTGCCGAGCACCGCGCGGCGCTGGGCGTTGAAGTCCAGGCCGAGGCGGGGCACGTTGCCCTGCACGATCGCGATGCGCACCACCGGCCCGGCCGCGGACGCCACCGGTACCAGGGCGGAGAGCCCGACCACGGCGACCGCGACGGCGGCCGGCAGC
>DASQDS010000643.1:0-3794 GCA_035634075.1 Pilimelia sp.
GGCGTTGACCGGGCGGCGGGTGGTCCGCGTGCTCGCCGGCGCCACCCGTCGTGACCTGCGCGCCGTCACCGAGCTGCACGCGGGGGCGGACGGCGACATCTGCGTCCGGGTCGCCGCGGAGCTGGACTGGTACCGCTGGGCCTGGAGCGGCAAGACCCCCCGGACGCTGGAGGTGCCGGTGCACGAACTGTGGGCGGAATAGGCGCTCAGTCCAACCGGGTAGCGCCGCACACCCGCCAGCCATCCTGCTCGTGGAGCGACAGTTCCCAGCGGTCCAACAAGCTTTGCATCTGCCCATCTACCTCGGCGGTCCACCGCACAGACACGCGTATCGTCGCCTTGCTACGGTCCTCACGGAGCACCTGCATGTCCTCCAGCTTCACACCGATGGACGTGCTGAGTTCTCGCTCACGTGCCGCCACCTGCGCCCGGAAGCCTCGAATGTCGGCGAGCGGCCCGGTCTCCTCGCACGCGAAGGTGTCCGCGCGCGCCTCGTCCCGCTCTACCAACAATGCGCGGAGGTAGCCGTCGGCCGCGGTGCTGGGCGCGCTGCGGTTGGGCTTCGTCGCCTCGTCGTAGTAGACGAACGCGATGCCCGCCCCGCCCAGGCAGAGCAGCAGGAGCATGCCGCCCACGACGGCCAGCACCAGCCGAAGCGGTGCGCGACCCGGGCGCCGGGCCGGGCCGGACACGCCTGCCGCACCCCGCGGGCCGGCGCCGCCGGCCGATGTCAGCCGCTGCTGGGGTACCGCGGGGGGCGCCGGCTCGGTGGGGTGCACCGGGCCCTGCGGGGTGTGCGGCGAGTCCACACCGCGAGCGTAACGCTGTCCACACTGGCGGGCGGCGCCGCACGGCCGTGGTGGCACGGGTTGCTGGACATCCGGCGTGCCTGGGATACGGTCTACGACCAAGGAGGTGGCGAGCGTGGCGACGCGGATGGGTCAGGCGGCCGCGCTGCACCGGCAGGCCGCCGCCGCGGTGACGGCGGCACACGCCCTCATCGATCGGCACTCCCCCGCGCCGCCGGATCCGAAGGAGCAGTACGAGCTGGCTGAGCGCATGCGGGTCGCCGCAGCCGCGCTGGCGCCGGGCTGGCTTGGCGCGCCGCTGGACGCCCAGGCGCAGGACACCCCGCTCGGCGGGCCGCAGTTGCCCCGGTTCGTCCGCATCGGGGTGGCGCAGCCGCTGGACGACGCCCGTTTCCCCGTCGTGGTGCCGCTGCTCGGCGCCGGGCACCTCGCGGTGGACGCGGACGCCCGGGACCCCCGGGTCGCGGGCCTGCTGCGCGCCACCCTGCTGCGCCTGCTGGCGGCCGCGCCCGCCGGTTCCGTCCTGGTGCGGGCGGTGGACGCGGCGGGCGCCGGCACGGTCTTCGCGCCGTTCGGCGCGCTTGCTGACGCCGGCCTGATGCCGCCGCCGGTCACCGACCGCACCGGGCTGCGGGCCGTCCTGGCGGAGGCTGAGCAGTGGGTACGCCCGGCGCGGCCGGCCGCCGCCCGGCCCCATCGCCGGGACCGCACGCTGCTGCTGGTGATCGCGTCACTGCCGGAGATGACGGAGGGCGGTGACTTCGCCCGCGTTCATGCCCTCGCCCAGCACGGGCCCGAGGCCGCGCTGCACCTGATCGTGGCGGGTTGGCCGCCGCCGCCGCTGACCCCCGAGACGACGCAGCCGCCGCTGCCGCGCACCACGCAGGTCACGGTGCGCAACCCCGACGCCGTGGTCGGCGACCCGCCGGGCGCCTTCTTCGGCACGCCGCCGGGCGCCGCGGCGCGGCCCCAGCCCCAGCCGCCGGCACCGGCCCTGGCGCCGGCACAACCGGGTGGCGCGCGGCCGTCGGTGGGTCTCAACGCGCCCGTGTTCCTGGACGAGGACCCGCCTGCCCAGCTGGTGGACCGGGTCTGTCAGGAGCTGGCCGCGCTCGCCGGGGCGGACGCGTCGATGCGGCTGGCGGACCTGTTGCCCGACCCCGCCGACGGCCTGTGGTCGGCGGACTCCGCGGAGGGCGTCGCCACCACCGTCGGCCGGGCCGGCGACGCCCCGTTGGTGCTGCGGTTCAACGACCTGACCCCGCACTGGCTGATCGGCGGCCGGTCCGGTGGCGGCAAGACGGCGTTCCTGGTCAACGTCCTGTACGGCCTGGCCGCCCGGTACTCCCCGGAAGAGCTCGCCCTCTACCTGCTCGACTTCAAGGAGGGCGTGTCCTTCGTGGAGTTCGTGCCGTCCGAGCGCGACGACACGTGGCTGCCGCACGCCCGGGCGGTGGGGGTGGAGTCCGACCGGGAGTACGGGCTGGCGGTGCTCCGCGAGCTGGAAGCGGAGATGGGCCGCCGCGCCTCGGCGTTCAAACACGCGGGCGTGACCCGCTTCGCGGACCTGCGCCACCCCCCGGAGCCGGCCGCCAGCGCGGCGGACGGCCCCCGGCTGCCGCGGGTGGTGTGCGTGATCGACGAGTTCCAGGTGCTGCTCACGGGCTCGGACCGGTTGGCCGCGGACGCCGTGGCGCTGCTCGAGTCGCTGGCGCGCAAAGGCCGGTCGTACGGGATCCACCTCGTGCTGTCCAGCCAGACCATGCTCGGCGTGGAGGCGCTCTACACCAAGCGCGACTCCATCTTCGGCCAGTTCCCGGTCCGGGTGGCGCTGCCCGGCGGCGGCGACGTGCTGGACCCGACGAACGACGCGGCCGCCGGCCTGCCGCTGGGGTCCGCGGTGGTCAACACAGCGGGCGGCCTCGGCGGCCCGCGCGGCGCGACCCGCGGGCACGAGCGGACGATCCGGTTCCCCGACCCGCACGCCGACCGCCCGGCCCTCGGCGCGCTGCGGCGCCGGCTGTTCGAGGCCCGCCGGCCCGGCGCCGCCCCGCCCCGGGTGTTCGCCGGGTACGCCAGCCAGCACCTCGCGGACGACCCGACCTACCGGGCCGCCCTGGCCGGCGGGAGCGCGCGCCCGACCGTCCTGCTCGGGCGCAACATCGACGTGGCGCTGTCCACCGCGGCGTTTCCCCTGGACACCACGCCGGGCCGGCACCTCGCGGTGATCGGCCCGAGCGGCCTGGGCGCCGAGTTGCTGGCCGCGGGCGCCCGCAGCCTGGCCGCGCAGCACCCGCCCGGCACCACCCGGTTCGCCGTGGCCTCGCTGGTGGCCGACGGGGACGCGCTGGCCGCCGCGCTGGTGGCGGACCTCGGCGCGCGCCACCCGGTGGCGGCGCTGCACGCGGCGGGGCTGCCGGAGGCGCTGGCCGCGGCGGCTCCGGGGTACCTCGTCGTGTTCGGGATGGACGCGGCGGCCGGCGGGCGGGTGCGCGGGGGGATGCCCGGCGACGGGCTGCGCGGCCTGCTGCGCGAGGGCCCCGCCCGGGGCGCGCACCTGCTGTCCTGGTGGCGCGGGCCCCGCCGGTTCGCCGACGAGCTGGGCAGCGCCGCCCGGGAGGACGTCGCAGGGCTGGTGTTCCTCAACGTCCCGGCCACCGACGTATCGCTGCTGCTGGGCCAGCCGGTGGAGTGGCAGCCGCGCCCCAACCGCGCTCTCCTGCACGACCGGCACGCCGACCGGACCAGCGTGATCGTCCCGTTCGTGAGCCCGGCGGCCGCGCCGTGACCGCCCCCGACGCCTGGTCCGACTACGTCGCCGCCGCACAGCGGCTGGACGCCGCGCGGCGGGGCCTGGCCAGCGCGGCCGCCGAGGACGACCGCGCCCTGCGGGCCGCCCGCGACGAGCTGGTGGGCGTACGCGCGCGGTTGGCCCCGCAGCGCGCCCGGCTCGGTGAGCTCGGCGTGCCCGCCGACCAGCTCGAT
>DASQDS010000644.1:0-2685 GCA_035634075.1 Pilimelia sp.
GCGCGTCAGGGGGGCGGGCGAGAGGGGCGACCGGCACGCCGGGGAGGCGGGAAGTCCCCGGGGACGCGGCGGGTTGGCGGAGAGGTGCACGTGGTGAGCGACACCGGGCTCTGGAGCCGGCCGCACCGCCGGACGACGGCCGGGCTGCTCACCCTGGTCACGCTGATCGCCTTCGAGTCCATGGCGGTCGGGACGGCGATGCCGACGGCCGTGACCGAGCTCGACGGGCTGGCCTGGTACGCGTGGCCGTTCAGCGCCTTCCTCGTCGCCTCCGTCGTCGGCATGGTGCTCGGCGGCGAGGCGAGCGACCGGCGGGGTGCCCGGCTGGCCCTGCCGCTGGGGGTCGGCACGTTCGCCGCGGGCCTGCTGGTC
This sequence comes from Pilimelia sp., assembly GCA_035634075.1. Taxonomy (GTDB): domain Bacteria; phylum Actinomycetota; class Actinomycetes; order Mycobacteriales; family Micromonosporaceae; genus DASQDS01. Next base: position 373 of record DASQDS010000644.1, read on the forward strand.
TCCGGTGTGTCCCAGCACATGGCCGTCCTCGTGGCCGGCCGCGCGGTGCAGGGACTCGGCGCCGGGGTCATGGTCACCCTGCTCTACGTCATCGCCGGGCACGCCTACGAGGCGGAGCTGCGGCCGCGGCTGTTCGGGGCCATCTCCGCCGCGTGGGTGCTGCCGGCACTGGTCGGGCCGCTGGTCGCGGGCCTGGTCACCACGCACGCCTCGTGGCGGCTGGTGTTCTTCGGCCTGCTGCCGCTGGTGGCCGTCGGCCTGCTGCTCGTGGTGCCGGCCAGCCGCCTGCGCACGGCCACCCCCGGCGAGGGGGCGGCCCGGCGCAGCAACGTCGGCTGGGCGCTGTCGGCCGGCCTGGGCATCGGGCTGCTGCAGTACGCTGGGCAGCGGCTGGACGGCGTGGGTCTGGCGGTCGCCGTCGCCGGGGCGGGTGCCCTGGCGGCCGGCCTGCGCCCGCTGCTGCCGGCCGGCACCGCCCGCGTCCGTCGCGGCCTGCCCGCCGTCGTCGCCTCCCGCGGGCTGCTGGCCGGTGCCTTCTTCGGCGTGGACGCCCTGCTGCCGCTGACCCTGACCACGATCCACGGCCACGGCCCGACCGCCGCGGGGCTGCCCCTGACCGTCGGTGCGATCGGCTGGGCGGCCGCCTCCCAGCTGCAGGGCCGGCGGCCCGACGTCCCGCGGGAGAAGGTGCTGCGGGTCGGCTTCGTGCTGCTGGCCGTGGGGCTGGCCGGCACCGCGCTGGCGGCCGTGCCGGCGCTGGGCGGCTGGCCGGCCTACGGAACGTGGGCGGTCGCCGGGTTCGGCATGGGTCTGGGCATGCCGAGCGTCGGCGTGCTGCTCCTCGACCAGTCGCCGGAGCACGAGCGCGGTGCGAACTCGGCCGCGCTGCAGATCTCCGACGTCACCGCCTCGGCGCTGTGCGTCGGCCTGGCGGGCGTCCTCGTCGCGGCTGCCACCGCCGGTGCGCTGTCGATGCCCGCCGCGGTGCTCGGCTCCGTCGCCGTCCTGACCGCGCTGGCCCTGGTCGGCGTCGGCGTGGCCGGGCGGGCGGCCGCCCCGGCGCGGCGGAGGACCCCGGCCGACGCGACTACATTGGCCACGTCATGAGCTCCTCCGAGGCGGTCTACCTGGACCACGCGGCGACCACACCGCTGCTGCCCGCGGTGCTGGCCGCGATGACCGGGCAGCTGGGCCGCGTGGGCAACGCCTCTTCTCTGCACGCCAGCGGCCGCGCCGCCCGCCGGGTCGCCGAGCAGTCGCGCGAGCGGCTGGCCGAGGCCCTGGGCGCCCGGCCCTCGGAGGTGCTGTTCACCAGCGGCGGTACCGAGAGCGACAACCTCGCCGTCAAGGGCCTGTACTGGGCCCGGCGCGACGCCGACTCCCGCCGCCGGCGCATCGTGGTCAGCCCCGCGGAGCACCACGCGGTGCTGGACAGCGTCGAGTGGCTGGCCAAGCACGACGGCGCCGACGTCACCTGGCTGCCCGTCGAGCCGACCGGCCGGGTGACCCCGGAGGCGCTGCGCGCGGCGCTGGGCACCGGCGAGGACGTCGCACTGACCAGCGTCATGTGGGCCAACAACGAGATCGGCACGGTCAGCGACCTGGCCGCGCTCGCCGAGGTGGCGCACGCGGTCGGCGTCCCGCTGCACACCGACGCCGTCCAGGCGGTCGGGCAGGTGCCGGTCGACTTCGCCGCCAGTGGCGTCGACGCGCTGACGATGACCGGGCACAAGCTCGGCGGGCCGATGGGCGCCGGCGTCCTGCTGCTGCGCCGCGAGGCCGAGTGCACCCCGCTGCTGCACGGCGGCGGCCAGGAGCGCGACGTGCGTTCGGGCACCCTGGACGTCGCCGCGATCGTCGGACTGCAGGTGGCCGCCACGGTCGCCGTCACCGAACGGGAGGAGCGCGCCGACCGGCTGTCCGCGCTGCGCGACCGGCTGGTGGCGGAGGTCATGGCGCAGGTCCCCGACGCCCAGCTCAACGGCACCCCCCTGGACGAGGTCGTCGCCGGCGGGCCGGGGCGGCTGCCCGGCAACGCGCACCTGTCCTTCCCCGGCGCCGAGGGCGACGCGCTGCTCATGCTGCTCGACGCCCGCGGGGTGGAGTGCTCGACCGGGTCGGCCTGCAGCGCCGGCGTCGCACGGCCGAGCCACGTGCTGCTGGCCACCGGCGCCGATCCCGACCGGGCGCGCAGCTCGCTGCGGTTCAGCCTCGGGTCGACGAGCACCGACGCCGACGTCGACGCCCTGCTGGCCGTCATCGCGCCGGTGGTCGAGCGCGCCCGCCGCGCGGGGACGGGCCGGTAGTGCGCGT
>DASQDS010000645.1:0-1786 GCA_035634075.1 Pilimelia sp.
CGGGCGAGCACGACGGCGAGGAAGCCGCGGTCCCGGAACAGCCGGTCGGCGCGGGCCAGCCGCCGTCCGGCGACACGGGCGACGGCGTCGCGCCCCAGGTGGCGGCCGAGGACGAACCCACCCATCCCGCCGAGCCAGCCGGCGGCGACGGCCACCGCCAGCCCCGCGGGGAACCCGGCGGCGGCGCCCAGGAGGACCGACAGGGCCGTCCGCGGGACCGGCGTCATCAGCGCCCCGGACACCCCGAGGACGACGGCGGCCCAGCCCAGCGGCCCCGCGCCGTCCAGCCAGCCCCGCAGCGCCGGGACGCCGGGCCGGTCCACCGTCAGCGCCACCACGGTCGCGACCACGAGCAGCAGGCCGAGGAGGGCGAACCGCAGCCACGCCCGGCGCCCCGGGGGAGCGTCCTGCGGCGACGGCTCTACCGGCACGAGCGGTGGGGTCCGGGGCCGGGGAGCACGGCCTCCACGCTACGGCCGCGCCGCGGGACCGCCCGTCGGAACGGCTGAGCGCTCCCGCCCTCGCGGGCTAGCGTGCCCCGGTGACGTGGACGACGTACGGCTCGTTCCTCGTCTTCGCCGTCGCCCTGGTCCTCGTGCCCGGGCCGGACTTCGCGGTCACCACGCGGAACACCCTGGCCGGCGGGCGCGCGCGAGGCGCGTGGACCGCGGTCGGCATCGCCAGCTCCAACGCCGTCCAGGGCCTGGCCGCCGCGGCCGGGCTGGGAGCGCTCGTCGTCCGCTCGCAGCCGCTGTTCGAGGCGCTCCGGTGGGCCGGCGTCGCCTACCTCGTGTACCTCGGCCTGCAGGCGCTGCGCTCCGCGGTCGCCGGCCGCCACCCCGCCGCGGGACTCGGCGACGCCGATGCCTGGCCGCCGCAGCGGCTGACCGGCTGGCGGCAGGGCTTCCTCTCCAACATCACCAACCCGAAGGTGCTGGTCTTCTACCTCGCGGTGCTCCCGCAGTTCCTCGGACCGGGGGCCGGTGTCCCGGTCCTGGTGCTGCTCGGCCTCACCCACGCCGTGCTGTCACTTGCCTACCTGCTGCTGCTCGTCGCCGGGATGCACCGCGCCCGCGCCGTGCTCGGCCGCCGCCCGGTGCGCCGCGCGCTCGACGCGGCCACCGGCACGCTGCTGCTCGGCTTCGGTGTCCGGCTGGCGACCGAGCGCAGCTGACCGGCGAGAACCCGGTTGCCGGCGCTGTCAGGCTGCTGGGGATGACCGACCGTCTGCTCGTCGACTTCTTCTACGCCCAGCAGCTGGGCCACGCGATCGAGGCGCTGCAGTACTGCGTGGGCCACGCGGCCGCCGTCCCGGGCCGGCGGGTGTCGGTCCTGCTCAACGCCGCCACGCCGACCGAGCTGGCCACCTGGTGCCCGGTCGTCGAGGCGGTGTACCCGGTCGACGCGCCGTTCCTGGAGCCCGATCCGGCCGCCCGCGAGCGGCTGGCCGGCGTCCCGCGCGACTGGGACTGGGTGGTCGACGACACCCGCCGCCACCAGCCGTTCCAGCTCGACCTGTTCCCGGGCATGCGCGACCACTACGCCGCCTCCGACGCCCACCTGCGCGTCCGTCGGGGCCGGTCGGTCGTCGGCGCGGACCGCGCCGGCTACCTCCCGCACCAGCGGGTGCGGCTGGCCCTGCCCGACGGCGCCCGGGCCGCCGCGGCCAGCCGGCTCGGCACTGCCGACAGGCCGCGGATCGCCGTCCTCCCGGCCGGGTCGAGCGATCCCTCGCTGTACCCCTCCGTCGCCTCCTGGCGGCTGGTCCTCGACGCGCTGACCGACG
>DASQDS010000646.1:0-1888 GCA_035634075.1 Pilimelia sp.
GCCCGCTGCCGGGCGCGCAGCCGCCGGGTGGCGGCCGCCACGTTCAGCCGGAGGCGTTCGGCCTCCGCGCCCAACACCGCCGCGCCCTCGTCGGTCAACCGGTAGTAGCGCCGCAGCCGGCCATCCACGACCTCCTCCCGGTCGGCGGTCACCAGGCCGTCGTCGCCAAGCCGGTCCAGCGCGCCGTAGAGCGTGCCCGGACGCAGCGTCAGGCGGCCGTCGGACAGCGCGGCGACCTCGTTGATGAGGCCGTACCCGTGCAGCGGCGCCCGGGCGAGCGCCGTGAGGATCAGGAACGTCGGTTCACGCAAGGCTTCCGGCATGGTGCCAATATAACGGTGGCGATGATATAACGGCAACGATGGCGTACGCGTACCGGAATCATCACCCGGAGTAGGCACGCCATGGACCGGTGGCCATGCCACGCACCCGCGCATAGCACAGGCGAAACCGCCCGTTCGCACGGCATGTACGCAGCTCAACCCCCTCCAACGCTCCCCTAATCGATCGAACCATGTCACTATGGTGACTCGGTCGTCGCAGGAGGGTCACGTGGGTTTCCGTCGCAGAACGTCAGCCTTGGCGCTGGCGGTCGCGCTCGTCCTCGGCGGTGCCGGGCTCGCCTGGGCCGACCCGGTCACCGAAGGCGCGCCCGCCGGGCCGTCCGCCCCGGCACCCGCCACCTCACCCGCGGCCGACCCGCCCGGGACGGGCTGGACGGTGACGCCGGTGGCCGGCGGGTCGCGGCTGGTCTGGCGACCCAAGCGCCCGGTGTCGATGGGCGGCGCCGCCGTCGTGTTCTTCGCCGGCCGGCACCCGCTCGGCACGCCGCGGCCGGCGCCCGACGGCAGCACGTTCACCCTCGACGTCCCGGCCGGCGTCGTTGCCGACCCCGCCACGCTGCGGGTCATCGCGGCGGGCCGCCGCCTCGACGCCACGACGCCCGTTCCGTTGGTGGACACGCCGATCCCGGTGCCGCCCCCGCTGCCCGCCGCCGCGGTGGACCCGGGCACGCCGGGGCCGTACGAGACCGTCACCGGCGATTACGAGCTGCCGGCGATCCCGCTGCCCGGCTTCGCCGTACCGGTGGAGCGGCAGGCCGTGGTGGTCGCCCCCCGCGGCCTCACCGGCGCGCGCCCGCTCGTGCTGTTCCTGCACGGCCGGCACCAGGTCTGCTTCGGCGGCGCGGAGCCCGCGCAGACGTGGCCCTGCCCGGCCGGCACGCTGCCGATCCCCAGCCACCGCGGATACCTGGCGGCCCAGCGGCTGCTCGCCTCCCAGGGCTACCTGACGGTGTCCATCGCCGCCAACGGCATCAACGGGCAGGACCTGCAGGCCGCCGACGGCGGCGCGCAGGCGCGGTCGTCGCTGGTCCGCACCCACCTCGGCCAGTGGGCGGACTGGGCCGGCGCCGGCCGGCCCGGCGCCCCGGCCGTCGTCCGGGACGCCCCGCCCGCCGACCTCACCCAGGTGCTGCTCGTCGGGCACTCGCGCGGCGGCGAGGGCGTGAACCGGGCGGCGCTCGACAGCATCGCGGCGCCGCCGGCGGAGCGGGACGGCTACCGCGGCGCGGTGCGGTGGCGGATCCGCGGCACGTTCCTGCTGGCCCCGACGAGCTTCGGGCAGAACCCGGTGGCCGACGTGCCCTCGGTCGTCGTCCTGCCCGGCTGCGACGGCGACGTCGCCGACCTCCAGGGCCAGTCCTACGTGGACCTGACCCGCGGGGTGAGCCGCGGCGAGGCTTTGCACAGCGCCGTGTACGTCGTGGGCGCCAACCACCACTACTTCCACAGCGAGTGGACGCCGGGCCTGGCGAAGGCGCCGGCGGAGGACGACTGGCCGGCCGCGGACGACCCCGTCTGCGGCGCCGGCGGCGCACAGTCCCAGC
>DASQDS010000647.1:0-6488 GCA_035634075.1 Pilimelia sp.
GGCGTGGACTGCCCCGGCGATCTGCCCGCTCCCAGCGACCCCGGCCTGGTGGCCCGCGCCACCGCGGCGAAGGCGGCGCTCGGCGACCGGGTGTTCGTCCTCGGCCACCACTACCAGCGGGACGAGGTGATCGCCTTCGCCGACGTGACGGGCGACTCGTTCAAGCTCGCCCGCGAGGCGGCCGCCCGTCCGGGCGCGGAGTTCATCGTCTTCTGCGGCGTGCACTTCATGGCGGAGAGCGCCGACATCCTCACCGCCGACACCCCGCGGGTCATCCTGCCCGACCTGGCGGCGGGCTGCTCGATGGCCGACATGGCGGTGCTGTTCCAGGTCGAGCAGGCCTGGGACGCGCTGACCGACGCGGGCGTCGCCGGCGACGTGGTCCCGGTCACGTACATGAATTCCTCCGCCGACATCAAGGGCTTCGTCGGCCGGCACGGCGGCGTGGTCTGCACCTCCTCGAACGCCCGGCGGGCCCTGGACTGGGCCTACGAGCGGGGCACCACGGTGCTGTTCCTGCCCGACCAGCACCTGGGCCGCAACACCGCGGTGCTGGAGTTGGGCCTCGCTCTCGACGAGTGCGTCCTCTACGACCCGCACCGGCCCGGCGGCGGGCTCACTCCGCAGCAGCTGCGGGACGCGCGGATGATCCTCTGGCGGGGGCACTGCTCGGTGCACGGCCGGTTCACGCTGGACAGCGTCCGGGAGGTGCGCGAGCGCGTCCCCGGCGTCCGCGTGCTGGTGCACCCCGAGTGCCGGCACGAGGTGGTCACGGCCGCCGACGAGGTGGGCTCGACGGAGTACATCATCCGGGCCCTCGACGCCGCGCCGGCCGGCTCGGCGTGGGCGGTCGGCACGGAGCTGAATCTGGTCCGCCGGCTGGCCAGGGCCCACCCCGACAAGCAGGTCATGTTCCTGGACCGCACGGTCTGCTACTGCTCGACGATGAACCGGATCGACCTGCCGCACCTCGTCTGGGCGCTGGAGGAGCTGGTGGCCGGCCGGGTGCCCAACCAGATCACCGTGGACGCCGACACCGCCCGGCACGCCCGCGCCGCCCTGGACCGGATGCTCGCCCTGCCCTGACGGTCGGCGGCTGGACGCACCGACTGACCGACGCGACACCCCGCACGGAAGGCTATGCTGCCCGGGCGTACATCGGGCAAAGTAGATCATCCGGCTGGGAGGCTGCGTTGGCGGGATCAGGTGTCGTCGAGGTGACCGGGTCCGGCGCGGACGTGCTCGCGGTGCACGGCGGCGCCCCGCTGCACGGCACGATCCGGGTGCGCGGCGCCAAGAACCTGGTCTCCAAGGCGATGGTCGCCGCCCTGCTGGGCGAGACACCGAGCCGCCTGTACGACGTCCCGCGCATCCGCGACGTCGAGGTGGTCAGCGGCCTGCTGGAGCTGCACGGCGTCCGCGTCACGGACGGCACCCTCGACGGCGAGCTGGTGCTCGACCCCGCCAACGTCGAGCGGGCGAACGTGGACGAGATCAACGTGCACGCCGGCTCCAGCCGCATCCCGATCCTGTTCTGCGGCCCGCTGCTGCACCGGCTCGGCCACGCCTTCATCCCCGACCTGGGCGGCTGCCACATCGGTCCGCGGCCGATCGACTTCCACATGCAGGCGCTGCGCGAATTCGGCGCGGTCGTCGACAAGACCCCGCAGGGCCTGCACCTGACCGCCCCGAACGGGCTGCGCGGCACGAAGCTGGAGCTGCCCTACCCCAGCGTCGGCGCCACCGAGCAGGTGCTGCTCACGGCCGTCCGCGCCGAGGGCGTGACGGAGCTGCGCAACGCGGCCGTCGAGCCGGAGATCATCGACCTCATCTGTGTCCTGCAGAAGATGGGCGCGATCATCAGGGTGCACACCTCCCGGGTGATCGAGATCGAGGGCGTGCCGCGCCTCACCGGCTACGCGCACCGGCCCATCCCCGACCGCATCGAGGCCGCGAGCTGGGCCGCCGCCGCCCTGGCCACCGGCGGCGACGTGCGGGTCCTCGGCGCCCGGCAGGCTGACATGACGACGTTCCTCAACGTGTTCCGCTCGGTCGGCGGGGCGTTCGACATCACGGACGACTGCCCACCGCGACCCAGCACGCCCGGCCAGGAGGGCGGCATCCGGTTCTGGCACCCGGGGGGCGAGCTGAAGGCCGTGGCTCTGGAGACGGACGTGCACCCCGGCTTCATGACCGACTGGCAGCAGCCGCTCGTGGTCGCGCTGACCCAGGCGCAGGGCCTGTCGATCGTCCACGAGACGGTGTACGAGAAGCGCCTCGGCTACACGGCCGCGCTGAACGCGATGGGCGCCACCATTCAGACCTACCGCGACTGCCTGGGCGGCACCCCGTGCCGCTTCGGCCGGCGCAACTTCACGCACTCCGCGGTCATCGCCGGCCCCAGCAAGCTGCACGCCGCCGACCTGGTGATCCCTGACCTGCGCGCCGGCTTCAGCCACCTGATCGCCGCGCTGGCCGCCGAGGGCACCTCCCGGGTGTACGGCGTCGACCTGATCAACCGCGGCTACGAGGACTTCGAGGGCAAGCTCGCCGCCCTGGGCGCCCACGTAGAACGCCCCTGACCCGCCCCGCGCACCCGTCCGCGACAAATCTTGTCGGCCCGTCCGGCGGAGGGCTCGGGCCGGCTGGTTGGTGGGGGCGGGGCTTGGCTACCCTTTCGGCGTGCCGTCACTGTTCCGCCGCAAGCCCGAGCTGGTCGAGGACGCCGTCGCCGAGGTGACGGGCGATCCCGACGCTGGCGGCTCGCGCCCGAAGGGGTACACGCCGAGCAAGAAGGAGCTGGGGAAGGAGACCCCGAAGCGGGGGGCCGCCAATCCCCGGCGCATCGCCGAGCCGCCGCCGAGCAACCGCCGCGAGGCGGCCAAGCGCATCCGCGAACGGCAGCGGGCGGAGCGCGCCGAGGCCATGGCCGGGATGCGGGCCGGCGACGAGCGCTACCTGCCGGCGCGCGACCGCGGCCCGGAGCGGGCGCTGGTCCGGGACATCGTGGACGCGCGGCGCACGGCCGGCACGTGGTTCTTCGGTGGGGCGCTGCTCGTGTTGATCGGCTCCTCCGGCGCGATGCCGCCCGCCGTCCAGCTCGGTTCCAACCTGCTGTGGGTCCTGCTGGCCCTCGCGGTGATCATCGACAGCCTGCTGATCGGCCGCCGGATCAAGAAGCTGGTGCGGGAGCGGGTGCCCGGGTCGACGCCCCGATGGGGGTCGCTCTACCTCTACGGCATCATGCGGTCCATCACCTTCCGCCGGATGCGCGTTCCGAAGCCGCGCGTGAAGCTCGGCGAGAAGATCTAGCCGGCTCGGATCAGGCCGGGGAGGCGCCGCCGGTCTCGTACAGGCGCGCCACGACGTCTTCGATGCCCGGCTCCAGCACCGAGACGTCGCGCAGCGCGGCCATCCCGGCGAGCCGGCCGATGAGTGCGCCGGCCCCGGCCCCGTCCAGGGCGTACGTCAGCCGGCACCCGTCCGGCTCCACCGACTCCAGGCGGACACCCGGCAGGTCGACCGGCCCGGGCAGCGGCGCTTCGAGGTCCACGATCACGCGCCGGCGGGAACCGTACCGCGCATGCAGATCCTCGATCGTTCCGTCGTGCACCACCCGGCCGTGGTCGATGACCACCAGCCGCCGGCACAACCGCTCGATGTCCGCCAGGTCGTGGGTCGTCAGCAGCACGGTGGTGTCGCCCCGCCGGTCCAGCTCCGCCAGGAAGCCGCGCACTGCCTGCTTGCTCACCAGGTCAAGCCCGATCGTCGGCTCGTCGAGGAACAGCACCCGCGGGCCGTGCAGCAGCGCAGCGGTCAGCTCGCCCCGCATCCGCTGCCCGAGGGAGAGCTGCCGCACCGGGATGTCCAGGAAGCCGTCCAGGTCCAGCAACGAGCGGCAGCGGCGCAGCCGGGCGGCGTGCTCGCCCGCGGGCACCCGGTAGACGTGCCGCAGCAGGTCGAAGGAGTCCCGCAGCGGCAGGTCCCACCACAGCTGCGAGCGTTGGCCGAAGACCACGCCGATCCGCAGGGCCAGCCGGGTGCGCTGCGGCACCGGGGCGAGCCCGCACACCCGCACCTCGCCCGCCGACGGCGCGAGGATGCCCGTCAGCATCTTCAGCGTGGTGGACTTGCCGGCCCCGTTGGGCCCGATGTAGCCGACGAGTTCCCCGACGTCCACCGCCAGGTCCACCCCGTCGACCGCCGGCACGACCCGCTTCGTGCGCCGCAGGCGCCCCGCCTTCACCCGTACCGTGAAATCCTTGCGCAGGTCGTTGACCTGGATGACCGCACTCACGATCCCGTACTCCGGTAGTGCCTGATGCCGACCCGCCAGGCGGCGGCGGCCGCCGCGGCCGCGACCAGCGCGACCGCCGGGCTCGCCCAGCCGGCCCACCAGGGCAGGCCCAGCGGATCCGGCCGGCCCAGCAGCGCCAGCGCGGGGTGGTAGGCGACGAAGGCGAAGCCCAGGCCGTACGCGAACACGCGGCGGAAGGCCGCCCCGTAGATGTTCACCGGGTACAGCGCGAACTCCTTGCCACCGTACGTGAAGGCGTTGCCCATCTGGCCGGACTCGACCCACCAGAAGGCGAGGCTGGCGCTCGCGACGAAGATGGCGCCGAAGACGACGGCGCCGGCCAGCGGCGCGACCACCACCAGCAGCAACCGCGGCACCGTCCAGTCGATGCCGGCGTTCGCCAGCGCCGCCACCAGCACGACCAGCCCGAACGCGCAGCGCGACAGCTTGCGCAGCGGCATGTCCATCGCGAGCAGCTGCGGCAACGCGGCGAGCGGGCGGACCAGGACGGCGTCGAGCAAGCCGGTGCGGACGTAGTGCTTGAGGTGGTCGGCGTTGCGACGGTGATGTCGGCCAGCGCGAACCCGGCTGTGGCGATCCCCACCATCACCATCGCCTCCGCCACCGTGAACCCGCCCAGCGTGCCGGTGACCCGGAACAGCACCAGCACGGTGGCCACGTCGGCCACGGTGATGCCGACGTTGCTGACGAGGTCGACGGCGAACGACGTCCGGTACGCCGCCTGCGACCGGAACTGCCCGCGCAGCAGGTGCCCGTAGGCGGCCAGCACCTCGGCCCGATCACCCACCCTGGATCACCAGCCGCCGCTCGGCCCGCCGCTGGGCCGCCGCGCCGGCCCACAGGACGATCGCCGCCCACGCCGCCTGACCAGCCACGATCGCCACCTGCACCGGCGCGGCATCCCGCTCCACCAGCACGTCCAGCGGGGCCTGCAGCAGGCTGGGGAAGGGCGTGCCGAACCACAACGCGAGGTAGGCCCACTCGGGCAGGAAGCGCAGCGGGAACGTCAGGCCGCCGAGGACCGCCGCGCCGAGAATCCAGATCATCATCGCGCCGCGGACGTCGTGCAGCCAGTACGCCGTGGCGTTCACCAGATACCGGCAGCCGAAGGACACCACTGCCGCCAGCACCGACGACACCACGAACAGGGGCCCGGTCTGCCAGCGCCCCGGCAGGTAGGCGTCGAAGAACAGCAGCCCGGCGAGGACCGGCGGGGCGAACCGGGTCATCGCCGCGTGGCCGGCGCGGCCCATGTCGGCGGCCAGGTAGCTGACCAGAGGGGGTACGGGGCGGAGCAGGTCAGCGGCCACGTCGCCGGTGCGGATGCGGTCCGCGAGGTCGCTCCAGGCGCCCACCCAGGCGACCGCCAACAACCCCTGGCCCACCCAGACAAACGTGACCAATTGGGGCCGGTCGTACCCCGCGGCCAGGCCGCGGGCCGCGCCCGCCGCGACGGCGAGCAGGACGTAGCAGCGCAGGAACCCGAACACCGTGTTGGTGAACGCCCCGGCGAGCGTCGCCTGGCGGTACGTGGCGTGCCGCCGGAACCCCGCCACGGCCAACGCCCAGAATGTCGTTGGCCAACCGGACCGATTTGGCGCGGCGGCTCGTCGGCCAGTGGCGGTGAGCCAGCCCACGCCGATACTCTCCTTCCGCAACCGTCGCTGCACGGCCGCGTGACTTTACCCGGGTTCCGGGCCATCCAGCGCCACATTTTCCAGAGGTGAAACCGCCGTGAGCGAGCGACTCCCGCGCATGCTCCGGCCCGGTCGCGCCGCGGACGCGTGCCGCGCCACGGGTCGGCGGGCGGGGTTGGGCGCCTAATGCGGGACGAGTTCGACGACCGACGCCGTCGCGCCGAGCCGTCCTGGGTGGCGACCCCGACGGACCGCTGGTCGGTGGTGGTCCCCGGGCAGCAACACCCCAGCGAGCACGCGGACCTGAAGGCGGCCGCCGACGAGTGGGCCCGCCAGCACCGGCCGGGCGCCCGGCGCGGCAAGGTGTACCAGTCCGCCGCCAGCGCGCAGGGCTCCGGGTATGCCGACGACGGGCCGGCCGGCGACCCGCGGCCGAGGTCACCGGGGACGCCGGTCTCCCCCGCGACGCCCGCCCGGCCCGGGACCCCGCTGCCGCCGGCCGGTGCCTCGCCGGCGGTCGGCCGGGCACGCAC
>DASQDS010000648.1:0-6441 GCA_035634075.1 Pilimelia sp.
CGCCCCGACGCCCGCCGCGCCGCCCGCGCCGGGGCGCGCCGATGGCTGAGCCCCGGCGGCGCCTCGACCAGCCGCGCGAGCCGGGCCGGCTGGCGCTGCCGCGCTTCGACCCCGAAGCATTCGGCAGGTGGTCCGAGGGCATCGCCCGGTTCATGGGTACGGCGAAGTTCCTGTTCTGGATGACGGTGTTCATCCTGGTGTGGTTCGCCTGGAACACGCTGGCGCCGGCAGGGCTCCGCTTCGACCCGTACACCTTCACGTTCCTGACCCTGCTGCTGTCCCTGCAGGCCTCGTACGCGGCGCCCCTGATCCTGCTCGCCCAGAACCGGCAGACCGACCGCGACCGGCTGGCCATGGAGGAGGACCGGCGGCGGGCCGCGATGCAGAAGGCGGACACCGAGTACCTGGCGCGGGAGATCGCCGCGCTGCGCATCGCGCTCGGTGAGGTGGCGACCCGCGACTTCCTCCGCTCCGAGCTCTCCCGGCTGGCCGAAGAGCTGGACGAGGCCGCGCACCGGCGGTCGAAACTCGACCGCAAGCGCGAGCGGGCCAGCCGGCGGGCGGCCGAGGGCCGGGACCAGTCGCTGGGCGAGCCGCTCGGCGACGTCGACGACGACCCGGACGGCGACGGATTCGGCCCGCGGGCGCCCGGCGAGCCGGCGCAGGACTTCGCCGCGCGCTCCAAGGGGCCGGGCGCGCGGCGCAGGAACCGATAGTTCCACCGGGACCCGCGGGGCGTCCACCCCCCGCGGGGGCCGACGTAGCATTGTCGCCATGTCAGCCGCCGTGAGCACCATGGAGTCCGCCGTCCTGGCGGCACTCGCGACCGTCAACGACCCGGAGATCCGCCGCCCCATCACCGCGCTCGGCATGGTGCGCGGGGCGGAGGTGGGTCCCGACGGTCGGGTCCGGGTGCACCTGCTGCTCACGGTCGCCGGCTGCCCGCTGAAGGACAAGCTGCGCACGGACATCACCGCGGCGGTGGCCACCGTGCCGGGCACCGCCGGCGTGGAGATCGAGTTCGGCGTGATGAGCGACCAGCAGCGCAAGGAGCTGCAGGTCCAGCTGCGCGGCGGCGCGGCCGCGCCGGCCGAGCCGGTGATCCCCTTCGCCCAGCCCGGCTCCCGCACCCGGGTGTACGCGGTGGCCAGCGGCAAGGGCGGGGTCGGCAAGTCCAGCGTGACGGTGAACCTGGCCGCCGCGCTCGCCGCCCGGGGCCTGTCCGTCGGCGTGGTGGACGCCGACATCTACGGCCACTCGGTGCCCCGCATGCTCGGCGCCGACGGCCGCCCCACCCGCGTGGAAGACATGATCATGCCGCCGGCGGCGCACGGCGTGAAGGTGATCTCGATCGGGATGTTCACCGACGGCAACGCCGCGGTGGTGTGGCGCGGCCCCATGCTGCACCGCGCCCTCCAGCAATTCCTGGCCGACGTCTACTGGGGCGAGCTGGACGTGCTGCTGCTCGACCTCCCGCCCGGCACGGGCGACGTGGCGATCTCGCTGGCCCAGCTCCTGCCCAACGCGGAGATCCTCGTGGTGACCACCCCGCAGACGGCCGCCGCGGAGGTCGCCGAGCGGGCCGGCGCGATCGCGCTGCAGACCCACCAGCGCCTGATCGGCGTGGTGGAGAACATGTCCTGGTTGGAGCTGCCGACGGGCGAGCGGATGGAGATCTTCGGCGCCGGCGGCGGGCAGACCGTCGCCGACTCGCTCACCCGGGTCGTCGGCGCGCCCGTGCCGCTGCTCGGGCAGGTGCCGCTCGACACGCGCGTCCGCGAGGCCGGCGACAGCGGCGTCCCGATCGTGCTGGCGGAGCCGGACGCGCCAGCGGCCCGCGAGCTGATGCGGGTGGCCGACCGCCTCGCCATCCGCCGGGAGTCCCTGGTCGGCAAGCCGCTCGGCCTGCGCCCGGCCGCCCGGTGACGCCGCCGACGGCTGTCGCCGGCATCGCCGTCCCACAGACCGCCGCCGCCACGGCCGCCCTCGAGGTGGCCACCGCCTACTGCTCGCCGCCGCTGCTGCACCACAGCGTCCGGTCGTACCTGTGGGGCGCCTGGTACGGCACGGCACACGGCATCGGGTACGACGAGGAGCTGCTGTACGTCGCTGCGCTGCTGCACGACCTCGGCCTGGTCGCCGAGTTCGACAGCCACCGGGTGCCCTTCGAGGCGGCCGGGGGCCACGTCGCCTGGGTGTTCGGGGCCGCCGCCGGTTGGCCGGTGCCGCGGCGGGCGCGGGTGTCGGAGGTCATCGTCCGGCACATGTGGGACGGCGTCGACCCGGCGCTGGACCCGGAGGGGCACCTGCTGGAGGTGGCGACGAGCATGGACATCACCGGTCGGCGCGCGGCGGAGCTGCCGGCCGGCCTGCGCGCTGACGTGCTCGCCCGGTACCCGCGCGGTGCGCTCGTGGCGGAGTTCACCGCCTGTTTCGAGGATCAGGCGAGGCGGAAGCCCGGCTCGGCCGCCGCTGCCGCCGTGGGCGCCGGGATCGCCGAGCGGCTGGCCGCCAACCCCCTGGAGAACGACATCCGCCGACCGGAAGCGTGACCACATGGGCCTGGAGCACACGTACGAGACGGTCGTGACCTGGACCGGCGACCGCGGCACCGGCACGAGCGGCTACCGGGCCTACGCCCGCGACCACGAGGTCGACGCCGACGGCCGGCCCACGATCGCCGGCAGCTCCGACCCGGCGTTCCGCGGCGACGACTCCCGGTGGAACCCGGAGCAGCTGCTCGTGGCCGCCCTGTCGCAGTGCCACCTGCTCTCGTACCTGCATGTCTGCGCCGACGCGGGCGTCGTCGTGACCGGGTACGTCGACCGGGCGCACGGCACCATGGCGCAGATCCCCGGCGGCGGCCACTTCACCGAGGTGGTCCTGCGGCCGCGGGTCACGGTGGCGTCGCCCACGATGCTGGAGGCGGCCACCCGCCTGCACGGCGACGCGCACCGCGCGTGTTTCATCGCCAGCTCGGTGAACTTCCCGGTCCGGCACGAGCCCAGCGTCACGGCCGCCGGCGCGGCACCGGCCCACTAGGGCTGTTCGCCGGCCGGCGCACGGCCGGCGCACCAGGTCAGGTGGCGTCCAGCTCCAGGCCCCGGCCGGGGCCGGGGGCAGCCGGCGACGGCTCGGCGGCCGGCGACGGCCGCCGGTCCGCCGTCGCACCGCGCGGGTCGGCGGCGCCGGCGACGTCCGTCAGCTCCGTCCGCACCCCGTCGATGTCCTTGCGGACGTCGTCGTACAGGCCCTTGAGCGGGGTGCGGATGGCGGCCTCCTCCTCCTCGCTCAGCAGGTGCTTGCGGATGAAGGTCTTCGGGTGGAGGTCCTCCAACTGCAGGTCGGTGCCGAGCTCCTTGCTGAGGTCCGTGGTGGCGTTGCGCGCCATCGCGCGCAGGTTGCGCACCATCTTCAGCCCGTCGGCGATCACCTTGGGCAGGCGGTCACCGAAGATGAGCAGCGCAAGGACCAGGAGGGCGAGAAACTCCCACCAGTTGAGGTTGTCGAACATGCCGCACCTCCCCGTGCCGTCCCGGCCAAGGGTACGGGTTACTTGGCATCCGCCGCGAGGGTCACGGAGGCGGTCTTCCCGCCGCCGCTGCCCCGGCGGTACTCGATCGTCACCACGGCCCCCGGTGCGTACTTGCGGACCAGCGCGATGAGGTCGCTGGCTTCCTGGAGCACCCTGCCATCGATCTTGGTAACGACGTCGCCCGCCCGCAGCCCGGCGCCGGCGGCCGGCCCACCGGACTCGACGGCGGAGAGCCGTACGCCGCCGCTGGGCACCCGCGGCCCCTCCACCTGAGCGCCGAAGACCGTCCGCCGGGCCTTCCCGGTGGCGATGATCTCCTGCGCGACCCGCTTGGCCTGGTTGATCGGGATGGCGAACGCCAGGCCGATGTTGCCGGCCTGCTCCTCGTCCGACGCCAGCGACTGGATCACCGAGTTCACCCCGACGACCTGGCCGGCGCCGTTCACCAGCGGGCCGCCGGAGTTGCCCTGGTTGATGGCCGCGTCGGTCTGGATCGCGGCGTAGTAGCGGACCTGGCCGCCGGCCTCGCCGGTGTGGATCGCGCGGTCGACCGCGCTCACGATCCCCGACGTCACCGTGCTGGACAGGGCGAGCGGGGAGCCGAACGCCAGCACCGGGTCGCCCACGGCGATCGCCTCGGAGTCGCCGAACCGCACCGGCACCAGGTCGCGCGGGGCGGCCACCTTGATCACCGCGAGGTCCGACTCCGGGTCCTTGCCGACCACGCTCGCGCTGGCCGTGCTGCCGTCGGTGAAAGCGACCGTCACCTGGCCGGTCGCCTCCGCGACGACGTGCTCGTTCGTGATCACGTAACCGTCCCCGCTGACCACGAACCCGGACCCGACGCTGAGTGCCCCGGAGCCCGCCACGCGGACCGTGACCACGCTCGGCAGGACCTGTTTCGCCACCCCGGCGAGGGAGTCGGGCGCCCGGGCCGGGACGGCCGTGGACAGCGGGTCGGGGCCACCGCCCAGCAGCGTGCCACCCCCGCCGCTGCGGCTGCCGGCCGTATACCCCAGCGCGCCGCCGAGCGCCCCCGCGAGCAGCGCGGTGACCACGGAGACGAGCAGCACCATCCCGAGGCCGCGCCGCGGGGCGGCGTCCGGGTCGCTGACCGGCTCCAGCGCGCCCTCGGGGGGCGCAGCGGCCTGCTGCACGTACGCCGCCGGCGCGTACGGGTCGCGCCACGGATCCGCCGGCGCGTCCGACCACCAGGGCGACGCCGATCCCGCCGGCGGCGACCCGGGCTGGCGCCATTCCCAGCCCTGCGTCACGTCCACGCCTCTCGTGATGTCCGGTACCCCATCCATCCAAGGATGACACGGCCGCGCGAAGACCACTCGACGGTCGTCTAACCCGCACCCGCGCTCTAGGCTTACCGCCGCCGGCAACACATCCGGCCAGCCCGTCAGCCACAGCCAGGAGGTGCGCCATCACGACCGTCGGGCAGTTCGTCGAGGCGTACGCCGCGGAGGACCTGGTCCTGCAGACGGCCCGCAACCTGGCCCACGAGGTCGGCGTCCCGGCCATCACGGCCAGCACCGGCGCGGCGCTGCGGCTGCTGGCGGCGGCGGGCAACGCCCGATCGGTGGTGGAGATCGGCACGGGCACCGGCGTGAGCGGCCTCTGGCTGCTGCGCGGCATGCGGCCGGACGGCGTGCTCACCACGATCGACCTGGAGGCCGAGCACCAGCGGATCGCGCGACGGATCTTCCTGGAGGCCGGCTACACCGCCTCCCGT
Organism: Pilimelia sp.; assembly: GCA_035634075.1. GTDB lineage: Bacteria > Actinomycetota > Actinomycetes > Mycobacteriales > Micromonosporaceae > DASQDS01. The sequence goes on from DASQDS010000648.1 coordinate 5,277, forward strand.
ACCCGGATCATCGCCGGCCGCGCGCTGGACGTCCTGCCGCGGCTGGCGGACGCGGCGTACGACCTCGTCTTCGTCGACGCCGAGGCGACCGAGACGGGCGCCTGCGTGGCGGCCGCGCTCCGGCTGCTCCGGCCGGGCGGGGTGCTGGCGGTGCACGGGGTCCTCGCCGCCGGGCGGGTCGGCGACCCGGCCGCCCGCGACGCCACCACCGTGGCGCTGCGCGAAGTCGTCAAGGCGGTCCGCGAAGCGGACGAGTGGGTGCCCGCCCTGCTCCCGACGGGCGACGGCCTGCTCTGCGCGGTGCGCCGGCCCTGAGCCGCGGCCACCGCCGGAGGCCTTGAGCTGCGGCCCCCGCCGGTGGCCTGAGCCGGGCCTGCGCCGCGCCCTCGCGGCGGCGCGCCTCAGGTCAGCGTCGCGAGCCAGCGCAGCAGCAGGCGGACGCCCCAGCCGGTGGCGCCTACGGTGAGTTCGCCGTCGGCGGACTCGGTCCACGACGGCGCCGACATGTCCAGGTGCGCCCAGCGGTCCCGCAACGGGCCGGCGAACTCCCGCAGAAACAGCGCCGCGGTGACCGAACCCGCGCCGCGGTCGGGGGCGCTGAAGAGGTCAGCAACGTCACTGCGCAGGTACTCCACGTAGTCGGCCGGCAGCGGCATCCGCCAGGCCGCCTCGCCCGCCGCCGCGCCGGCGGCGACGAGGGCCGCGGCGAGCTCGTCGCTGTCGCTGTAGAGCGCGGCGGTACGCCGGCCCAGGGCGACCGCGTTGGCCCCGGTCAGGGTGGCCACGTCGACCAACAGGTCGGGCGCCAGGCGGTCCACCGCGTACGCCATGGCGTCGGCGAGCACCAGCCGCCCCTCCGCGTCCGCGTTGGTGGACTCGCTGGTGGTGCCGCCGTAGTGCCGGATCACGTCGCCGGGCCGGTAGGCCGACCCGCTGACCATGTTCTCCGCCATCGGGGCGAGCGCCGTCACCCGTACGCCCAGCCCCAGCGAGGCCGCGGCCAGGGTGGCGCCCAGGACCGCCGCCGCGCCTGCCATGTCCTTGCGCATCAGCCGCATGCCCTCGCGGGGCTTGAGCGAGATGCCCCCGGTGTCGAACGTGATGCCCTTGCCCACGAGCACCACGTGCGGGGCGGCGTCCGCGCCGGGCGGCCGCCAGGCGAGTT
>DASQDS010000649.1:0-5405 GCA_035634075.1 Pilimelia sp.
CGGCCGCCCCGGCGGCGGCCACGGTGGGTGGTTGCCGCGTACCGCCGGCCCGCCCCCACGCGGCGACGGCGGCGCCCGCCAGCAGCGCGAGCGCCGGAATGCCGATCAACGCGAGCGTGCCGCTGGTGCCGGGGGAGAGCGCGGGCAGGTCAAGGACCGCGAGGCGGACCGTCCGCGGCGCGTCGCGGGGGCCGAGGGAGGGCGCGATCGAGACGAGCGCGACCGCCCAGGCGCCCCCGACGACGGCTGCCATGCTGGCCAAGACTGCGCGGTGACCAGGCACGAGTGCGCCCGCCAGCGCGCCGGCGAGGGCGCCGAGGCCCGCCGTGAGGCCGACGGTGAGCACGGGGTCGGCCGCGGTGGCGAATTCGGCGGCGCGGGCGGGGTGCATGCAGAGCGGGGCGACGAGCGCGGCACCGAGCCACGCCGCCACCGCGATCGCGGCGCGCCCGCCGGCCGTGCGCGGCGCGCCTGGGCTGCTGGCCGCCCGGTCGCCGGCGAGGCCGCCCGCGACGGCCGAAACGATGGCGATGAACGCCACCCAGGCGAGCTGACCCGGCCAGAGGCGCTCCGCGCCGTCGACGAACGGCCGGGCGAGGCGGAGGATGCCCAGCCCGTACGCCACGCCGAGCTGGCCGGCACCCGCGACTGCCGCGACGCCGAGTGCGGTGACGAGCACTCTGCCCCAGGTCCGTAGCGCCATGCCGGGCAGGTTACGGCGCGCAGAGCAGTGACGCCACCCGATGCCTCGGGGGTGGCGCGGCCACGGTGGCGGCCCGGTCGCAGGTCGGCGGCGAAGGGCTACGGACGGTCGCTGGCCGGCGTGAGCCGGTCGCCGGTCCGGGCGGCCGGTGCGCCCGCGCCGGCCCCGCCGAGCAGCAGCTCATGCAGCTCGGCGCTGCACCGGGCGACCTGCTCGAGGTGGGCCGTGCGGCCGAGCGAGCGGGGGCGCGGAATGTCGATGGGCACGGTTTCCCGTACGCGGCCCGGCCGGGAGGTCAGCACCACGACGCGGTCGGCCAGCAGCACCGCCTCCTGGATGGAGTGGGTGACGAAAACGATGGTCGCGGCGTGCTCCATGTGGATGCGCTGCAACTCCCCGGACAGTTCCTCGCGACTCAGGGCGTCCAGCGCGGAGAACGGCTCGTCCATCAGCATCAGCCGCGGGTCACCGATGAGCGAGCGGCAGAGGGCGACCCGCTGCTGCATGCCGCCGGACAGCTCGTGCGGGCGCCGGTTCGCGAACGCGTCGAGCTCGACCATCTCCAGCAGCCGCATGGCGCGCTCGCGGTGCCGGGATCGCCGCCAGCCGAACATCTCCACCGGCAGCAACACATTGTCCAGCACGTTGCGCCACGGCAGCAGGGCCGGGCGCTGGAACATCATGGACACGTCCCGGCGCGGGCGGGTGACCACGTCGCCGCCGATCACCACCTGCCCGCTCGTCGGCGGGAGCAGCCCGGCGATGATGCGCAGCAGGGTGGACTTCCCGCAGCCGGACCGGCCCACCACCGCCACGAACTCGCCGTCGCGGATGTCCAGGCTGATGTTTCGCAGGGCTTCCACATCACCACGCCGGCCGGTGAACGTCCGCGAGACATCCATCACCCGAAGCATCGGCAGGCTCCCCCCATCGCGGTGCGCGCACGCGCCGCAGGCCGTCAGGCTATCCGGCTCAGGCGGCCAGGCGCCAGCGGCCGCCGCGCACGACAAGCATCGTCAGTGCCTGTGGCATGAGGCCGGAGTGGTTGTCCGGCGTCATCCGAATCGGTCCCGAGAGGCCGTCCAACTGGGAGGTCTCCACGACCTCCCGCAGCCGGTCGCGGTCCACGCCACCGACCCGGTCCAGGCCGTCCGCCAGGAGCTGCAGCGCGTCCGCCGCGAACGAGGCGTGGCCGGAGTAGCTGCCGTACCGCGAGGTGTAGTCGCGGAACCACTGCTTGCGTGCGGCCTTGGTCGGCGTGGTGGCGATGACGTCGTCGATGACCATGGTCTGGGTGAACACCATCATCACGCCCTCGGCCGCGGTGGCCGCCGGCTCGGCGAGGAAGAGGTCGTCGGCCGCACCGGCGTCGAAGAGGAGGTCGCCCTCGAAGTTCTGTGCCTTGGCGGCGGACGCGGCCAGCGCGGCCTGTTCGGCGAAGGTCCAGACCACCAGCGCGTCGGGCTTGTCGGTGATCGCCGTCCTGACCGCGCCGGACAGATCCGTGTCGGTGACCTTGACCGCCGGAGCCGCCACGACGTCGATCTGCGCCTTGGTCAACTCGGCACGCATCGCCGCCTCGCCATCCTTGGCGTAGGGGTCGTCGTTGAGGAGCAGCGCGACCTTCTTGGCTTTGAGCTCCTCGAGGTGGCCGGCCAGGGCCGCCGCGCTGTCGACGGCGTTCGGTGCGATCTTGAAGATGTGCTGCCGTTCCGCCACCGGGGTGGTCACGTCGGTCGCCGGCGCCAGGGCGATGGTGGGCAGCTTCTTCGACTCGACCGTGCGGTGCGCGGCGATCAGGCACTGACTGCACGAGCCGGTGATGACGGCCGCGACGGTGCTGTCGTCGCCGAACTCGCCGAGGTTCTTCAGCGACTGCCGCGAATCCGACCGGTTGTCCCGGACGCGCAGCTCGAGCTTCCGCCCGCCGGCGACGCCGGCCGCGTTGAGCTGCTCCGTCTTCAGCCGCAGGGCCCGCTCGAACGCCTTGCCCACCGCGGCGGCGGACCCGGACAGTTCCAGGTCTGCGCCGATCACGATGGGGCCGGCCGGTGCGGAATCCGTCGTCAGATTGCAGCCGGTCAGGGACGCGGCCAGAACAGCGGACGCGACACTCGTCAACGCCGTGGCCCGGGTGAGCCTCAACTCGGTCCTCCCAACGCGGCGCGGGCGCCGCCGGACAGTGAAACCGGGGCAACACTGCCAACCCGCCGGCTCCGGGTCAAGCTCGGTAATCGATTCGTGGCTGACTGTCCATCCCATCTGGTGGAACACTTTCACCTTTGCCACGACGAAATTCGTAGCCGCAAGGATGGACACTGTGGGCGTTCCCCCTGTTCACAGACCTGCCAACGGATCAGTGCTGGCCACGTCCGCAGTGGATCTGGCACAAGCGACCGTTTCATGCCGGCGTGAGGCTTCCCAAAGAGGACCGTGTTCTGATGAAATCGCGCCGGAACCGTGCGTGGTGCAACGGGAATGCGGGCCCGGTTGCGCGAGCGCGGGTCGCGCCCCGGCCACGTGGGGCCCGTGGCGCCACAACCGGAGGCGATGTCATTGACCCAGCCCAGCGAGGTGATCGCGTGACCAGCTCGCCGGCGGCGACGCCACCCGCCAGCGGCGATGGCGCCTCCGAGTCGCCCGGCTGGCTGCCGCGGCTCCGCGATGCCCGCATCCGCGCCAAGCTCGCGCTCATCCTGGTGGTGCCCGTCGCCGCGGTGGTGGCGCTGTCGACGGCGCGGCTTGTCGAGAGTGGACAGCGGGCCGCCGACGCCGACCGGGTGCGCTCGCTCACCGCGCTGGCCGCCGACGTGTCGTCCGTCGCCCACGAGGTGCACCGCGAGCGGATGGCCGCGGCCTTCCTCCTGGACTCGGCGGCCCAGGCGCCCACGGCGTACAACGCGCAGGTGCGACTGACCGACGAGCGGATCAAGGCGTACAACACCAGCCGGGACGCGCTCGACGACATCCCGGCCGCCGCCAACGACCGGCTCCGCCGCATCGACGAGCACTTGAGCACGCTGAACGGCACGCGGCAGCAGGTCATCAGCAACGCCCAGGTGTCGGTGTCCGAAGTGGTCCTGCGGTACGGCGTGATCGTCACCGATCTGGTCGGCTACGGCGAGGTGCTCGGCCAGCTCGCCGTCGACCCGCAACTCGCCGACAGCCTGCGGGCGGCGTCCGCCTTCGCCAACGCCAAGGCCGCGATCGCTGAGGAGGAAGCCGTTGCGTTCGCCGCGCTGGCCTCCGGCGGGCGGCTCGGCGACGAGGCGTTCGCCTCCTTCATCGGCACGCTGACCGTGCAGCAGGAGGCGCTGCTGTCCTTCTCGTTGACCGCCTCACCGACCCAGCGGGCGCTGGTCAGCTCCACGGTGACCGGCGACGCGGTGAGCCTCGCGGACGATGTGTCCAGCCAGATCAGCGCCTCGGTCGGGCAGCCCGTACAGGTCACGGCCGGCGACGCCGCGCAGGCGATCGGCGCGGTCAACGACCTGATGCGCTGGGCGGAGATCCGGCTGGAGGAACGGCTGATCGCGGATGCGGCGCGGGTGCGCGCGGACGTCCTGCGTACGGTGCTGCTGGAGGCGGCGCTTCTGCTGCTGACCCTGATCATCGCCATCGTGCTCGCCGTGGTGCTGGCCCGCTCGCTCGTCCGGTCGCTGACCCAGCTCCGCGAGGGCGCCCTGTCCGTGGCCAACCACGACCTGCCGGACGCGGTGGCCCGGCTCCGCGACGTGCGCAACCTCGCGGAGAGCAGCGTCGACGAGGTCGCCCGCAGCGTCCGCGACCCGATCCAGGTGTCCGGGCGTGACGAGGTCGGCCAGGTGGCGCTCGCCTTCAACGTCGTCCACCGCGAGGCGGTCCGCATCGCCGCCGAGCAGGCGGCCCTGCGGACGAGCGTGTCCGCGATGTTCCTCAACCTCGCCCGCCGCAGCCAGGCGCTGGTCGACCGGATGATCGGCGAGCTCGACCACATCGAGCGGACCGAGGAGGACCCCAAACGCCTCGCCCAGCTCTTCCAGCTCGACCACCTCGCCACCCGGATGCGCCGCAACGACGAGAACCTGCTGGAGCTGGCGGGCGCCGACTCCACCGCGCCGCGGCGGGAGGACGCGTTGCTGGTGGACGCGCTGCGGGCCGCGCAGTCCGAGGTGGAGCTGTACAACCGGATCGAATTCGGCACGGTGGACGCGGACATCTCGATCGCGGCCAACGCGGTCAACGACGTCGTCCGGCTGTTGGCCGAACTCCTCGACAACGCCACCCGGTTCTCGCCGCCCACCACCGTGGTGGTGGCGGAGGCGCGCCGGATCCGCGACTACGTGCACGTCCAGATCGAGGACCGCGGACTGGGCATCAACGACGACCAGCTCGTCGCCCTCAACCGGCGGCTCTCCGAGCCCCCCGCCGTGGACGTGGCGGCGTTCCGGCTGATGGGCCTCGCGGTGGTGGGCCGGCTGGCCGCCCGGTACAACATCCGCGTGGAGCTGCGGCACAACGCCGAGGGCGGCACGGTGGCGCATGTCTCGCTGCCCAGCACCATCGTGGTCATGCCGCAGACCCGCGAGTCGGTCGGCGCCCGGCACCGCCCCGCGCTGCCGGCGGAGCCCTCCCCTGCGGCGGGCGCGCGGCCGGAGCCGGCGGTGCCGGCCCTGACCGCCCGGGCCGGGGCGGCCACACTCACCGAGCCGTGGGCCGGGAG
>DASQDS010000650.1:0-4493 GCA_035634075.1 Pilimelia sp.
CGGCGAGCAGACGCCGGCCGGTCACCGGCCGTCCTTGCGCAGGAAGACGTCGACCGGCACGGTGGCGCCGTTCGCGGCCAGGTCCTCCAGGAACCGGGGCCGCAGGCCGGTCGGCTGCAGCGTGCCGCGGAACTTGCCGGCGGCGTCGGACCCGGCGCGGAAGTCGAACGTGAACAGGTCCTGGAGCGTGACCACCTCGGCCTCCATGCCGACCACCTCGGTGATGTGGGTGATCTTCCGGCTGCCGTCCTTGAGCCGGCTCACCTGGATGATCAGGTCGACGGCGGAGGCGACCTGTTCGCGGATCGCCCGCACCGGCAGGTCCATGCCGGCCATCAGCACCATCGTCTCAAGCCGGGCCAGCGCGTCGCGGGGCGTGTTGGCGTGCAGCGTGGTCAGCGAGCCGTCGTGGCCGGTGTTCATGGCCTGCAGCATGTCCAGCGCGGCGCCGTCGCGGACCTCGCCGACGACGATCCGGTCCGGCCGCATCCGCAGGGCGTTGCGCACGAGGTCGCGGGTGCTGATCGCGCCGCGGCCCTCCACGTTGGACGGCCGGGACTCCAGCCGCACCACGTGGTCCTGGTGCAGCTGCAGCTCGGCGGCGTCCTCCACCGTGACGATCCGCTCGTCGGTGGGGACGAAGGAGGACAGCACGTTCAGGGTGGTGGTCTTGCCGGAGCCGGTGCCGCCGCTGACCACCACGTTGAGGCGCCCCTTCACGCAGGCGCGCAGCAGCTCCGCCGTGGCCCGGGTCAGCGTGCCGAACGTCACCAGGTCGTCGACGGTGAACGGGTCCTGGGCGAACTTGCGGATGGTCAGCGAGGAGCCGTCGAGGGCGATCGGCGGGACGACCGCGTTCACCCGGCTGCCGTCGGGCAGGCGGGCGTCGACCATCGGGCTGGCCTCGTCGACGCGCCGGCCCACCCGCGACACGATCCGGTCGATGACCCGCCGCAGGTGCCCCTCGTCGGCGAACTCGACGTCCGCCACCTGGAGGTGCCCCGACCGCTCGACGTAGACCCGGTGCGGCCCGTTGACCATCACCTCGCTGACCGTCGGGTCGCGCAGCAGCGGCTCGATCGGACCGTGCCCGAGGATCTCGTCGGTGACCTCCTGGGTGATCCGGGCGCGGTCGCCCCCGGCCAGCGGCGTCTCCTCCCGCGCCAGCAGCTCGGCCAGCGTCTGCCGGACGCGCTGTTCCAGGTCCGCGGCGGCGCCGTGGTCGTCGTACAGCTTCGGTCCGAGGATCTCCGCCAGCGTGCGCTGGATCCGGGCCCGCACCTCGGCCACCGGGTCGGAGCCGGGGCGGCCGGCGTTGCGGTAGCGGTCCCCCGCGCGGCCGCGCTCGCCGTCGGCCGGCGCGGGCACCGGGGACGGGGCGGCGGCGTAGGGCGTGGCCGGGCGGTCCGGGCCGCGCTGCGAGAGCCTGTCGGCGAGGCCCACGTCAGCGCCTCCGCCCGAACATGCGCAGTCCCCGGCGGGCCGGCGCCTGGCCGACCGGGGCGCCGACGCAGCGCTCGGCCAGCTCGCGCATGGCCCGGCTCACCGGGTGGTCCGGCTCGTCCGCCGCCAGCGGCACGCCGCGGTTCACCGACACGGGCACGTCCCGCGACGACGGCATCAGCACCGCCATCGGCAGGCCGACGGCCTTCTCGATGTCCGCGACCGTCAGGCCGACCTGCGAATCGGCGCGGTTGAGCAGCGCCAGCCGCCGGTCCGCCGGGTACTCCAGCAGCTCGAACATCTCCTGGGTCAGGCGCACGCTCTTCAACGTCGGCAGGTCCGGGGTGACGATGAGGACGAAGCGGTCGGTCAGGTCGAGGGTGGCCAGGACCTGGTCGCTGAAGTACGGCGGCGTGTCCACCACGATCACGTCGAACGCCTCCCGCGCCACGGCGACGAGCTCACCGATCAGCTCCCGGGTGACGTGGTCGCCCTCCGCCGGCGCGGCCGGGGCCAGCAGCACGTCCAGCCCGGGCCGGTACGGCGTCAACAGCGAACGCAGGCCGGCCTCGTCCAGCCGGCCGGCCATCCCGATCGCGTCCGCGATCGTCCGGTCCGGCGTGAGCTGCATCATGATGCCGACGTCGCCGAATTGCAGGTCGAGGTCGATCAGCAGTACCCGCCGGCCGCCGTCGGCGGCCAGCGTCACGGCGAGGTTCGTGGCCACCGTGCTCTTGCCGCAGCCGCCCTTGCCCGCGAAGACGCTGATGACCGTCGCCGGTCTCGGGGGCCGGCCGTTGCCGGCGCCGTTCTCGGCCGGCCGGCCGGTCGCGGCGAGCTGGCGGGTGACGTCCCGGGACCGCTCGGCGGCCAGCCGCAGGGCCGCGCCGTCACCGGCCGGCACGACCTCCCGCACGCCGGCCCGGATCGCCTCGGCCAGCAGGTCCATCCCGACGTCGTCGCGCAGCAGCACCACGCCGAGCGCGGGGCGGTGGATGCGCTGGTGCGCGGCGAACGCCAGGGCCTGCGGCAGCGGCACGCCGGCGCCGAGCACGACCAGGTTCGCGGTGGGCTCGGCGGCCAGTTCGGCGTCGGCCGCCTCGACGCCCTCGACGGCGCGCACCTCGGCTCCCTCGACCGGGTACGGCCGGCCGGCGGCCGGCTCGATGTAGATGGTCACGGCGGTCGCCTAGCCCGGGAAGAGCGTGTTGTTGTCCACGCCCGGCCCCGGCTCGATCCGGGCGGTGTCGTCCAGCAGCGCCAGGTAGAGCGTTCCGGTCTGGGTCGCGTGCACCAGCCGTTCCGCCTCCTCCTGGGTGGCCGCGAACGTGACCAGCAGCGTCACCCCACCCTTGCCGGCGGGCGCGGCCGCGGCTGTCGACGCCTGCGCCTCGCCGGCCGTCGCCGCGCCGGTCGTGCCGCGCTCGCCGACGCCGATGACCTCGATGCGGGGCAGCAGCACCCGGGTGGCGTGGTTGTAGTCGTGCCGCGGGCTCAGGCCGTCGCCAGCCGGGATCCGGCCCTTGCCCTCCTGCATGGTGAACGTGTTCATCACCGCCACCGTGGAGCCGGGCCGCACGTAGCCGGCCACCCGGCCGGCGGCGGCCATCTCCACGCTGACGGCCAGCTTGCCCTCCGGCAGGGCGAGGCCGCCGCTGATCCGGGTGGGCTCGCCGAAGATCCCGCGCAGCAGCAGCTGGCGGGCCTGCACGTCGGCCGTCACGGCCAGCTCGTCCAGCGCCGGGTCCACCGCCCCCAGGGCGTCGCGCGGCACCGTGGCGGCCGGCATCGCCACCCGCTCGGTGTAGCCGCCGGTGCGGACGCGGGCCGCCGTGGTGCCGGCCGGGATGCGCTTGGTGGCGACGAGGACCCACACGGCCGCCCGGCCCGCCACGGCGCGCTGGTCGGCGCCGCGCACGTACGCCACGACGGCCAGGCAGCCGACCGCGGCGAGCGCCACGGCGGCCAGTACGGCGAGGATGCGCCGGGTCATGGTGGGGCTCCTTCCTCGGCCGTCGGTCAGCCGACCAGGTTCACGACGGCGACGCCCAGGTCGGGGCCGCCGATCTCGGTGCGGGTGGTGGGCACCAGCCCGCGGGTGAAGTAGCCGTACAGGCAGCGCCGGGAGCCGGTGCAGGGGTGGCCGCCGGTCAGCCACGACCGGGCGGCGAAGCTCGGGTAGAAGTAGCCGGTGAGCACGAACGAGGCGAAGCCCGCCAGGTGGTACGTCGTGTTGTTGCCGGTGCCCCGGACCGTGTCGTAGATCGGGATGAGGGTGGCCCGGCGCTGTGCGCGCAGGTCCGCCAACGCCGTCTCGCACGCCCGGGATACCGAGTTGCCGGTGTCGCCGTCGTAGTTGCCGCCCGCGGACACCGTGGTCTCGCAGGTGCCGGTCGCGTCGTCGAGCCAGCCGAAGCCGCCGGGCGCGTCCCACCCGGCGGGGCCGGCGCCGCACGTGTCGCTCTGGTTGTCCTTCAGGTAGACGACGCGCTCCGCCCCGGCCGGCGGGACGCCCTGGCCCGGCCCCGGCCAAAGGGTCGCACCGTTGTCGGTGAGCAGGTTCCACTCGCACAGGGAGAACGTCACGGCCAGCCCGCGGGCGAGCCGCGGCGGCCCCCACGCCGCCCGGGCGCAGGCGCCGACCCGGGTGCCGGAGTATTCGTCGCCGGCCAGCGCGCCCGCGAACGCCGGCGGCAGCAGGGTGCCGCCGTCGGGCCGCTCCGTGCTCGTGCGCACCTCCACGTACGCGCCGGTGGTTGGCGGCGCGTTGAGGCACGCGGTGCGGTTGTCGACGGGCGGCGGGCAGGCCGGCAGGCCGGGCCCCCGCCCACAGGGCACACCCACGGCGGCCGCGCCGTCGGCGGCGTTCGCGCGGGCGTACCGGCCCGAGGTGGCGGCCTGCCCACCGCAGGCGCTCGGGGTCCGCGCGCAGTTCTCCGCCACCGCCCAGGCGGCGGCGTCCGCGCCGGTCTGCAACTGCTCGCGCTCGGCGTAGAGGCGGCCGACGTCGACGACGATGGCGGCCATGCCGAGCAGGACGCCGGTGCCGA
>DASQDS010000651.1:0-5839 GCA_035634075.1 Pilimelia sp.
GGCCGGCCGCGGGCGGGGCGGGGTTCCCCAACCCGGTGCCGGAGGTGCCGGTGGCGACCACCCCCGGCTTCAGCGACTCGGCCGCCGTCGACTGCGGCGGGCGGCCGGGGGCGGCCGCGGTGGTCCGGGTGCTGCGCGCCCGCGGGCTGATCGGCGGCGGCGCCCGCGCCACCGTGGAGACCGGCCCGCTGTGCGCCGGCGAGTGGCAGTACACCGTGGTGCTCGTGCCGGGGCGCGAGCCGCTCGCCGTGGTGACCCGCGGCCAGCCGGGGGCGCTGCGCCTGGTGACCGCCGGCACGAACGTGTGCAGCGCCGCCGTGCGGACCACCGCCCCGTACGGCATCCGCACCGCCGCCGACTGCGGGTAATCCGCTGCGTAGGCTTGCCGGCATGCCCGGAGTTCCGCCCATCCGCTTCACCTACCTCGGCCCCGAGGGCACCTTCGCGGAGCAGGCGCTGCGCACGATCCACGGGGCGGATCGCGGCATCCGCACGCCGGCCCGTTCCGTGCCCGAAGCACTCGACGCCGTGCGCGCCGGGGAGGCCGACGCGGCGCTCGTCCCACTGGAGAACTCGATCGGCGGCGCCGTCCCGGTCACTCTGGACGAGCTCGCCACCGGGGACCCCCTGGTGATCACCCGGGAGGTGGTGCTGCCCGTCGAGTTCGTGCTCGCCGCCCGCGCGGGCACCGCCCTGGACGACATCGCCACGGTCGGCGCCCACCCCCAGGCGTCGGCCCAGTGCCGCGGCTGGCTGCGCGCCCACCTGCCCGGTGCCACGGTGGTGGACGTCCTCTCCAACGCCGCGGCCGCGATCGGTGCCGCCGACGGCGACCACGACGCGGCCATCTGCGCTCCCATCGGCGCCGGCCGGTACGGCCTCACCGTGCTGGCCGACAAGATCGCGGACCACCCCGACGCGGTGACGCGCTTCGCGCTCGTGGCCAGGCCCGGCCCGCCGCCCGCGCCCAGCGGGGACGACGTCACCTCGCTGGCCGTCTACATCCCCCACGACCGGGTGGGCGCACTCCTGGCGGTGCTGATGGAGCTCGCGGTGCGGGGCGTCAACCTGAGCCGCATCGAGTCCCGGCCCACCGGCGAGCAGCTCGGCCGCTACGTGTTCTTCCTCGACTGCAGCGGCCACGTCGCCGAGGCGCGGCTCGGGGAGGCCCTGGCCGGGCTGCGGCGCATGTGCGCGGACGTCCGCTACCTCGGCTCGTACCCCCGGCACCGGTGGGCACCGGGTGCCGGCGGACCGGCCGGGGCCACGAAGGCCGGCCCGGCGGACGCCGACTTCGCCGACTCGGCCGCCTGGCTGGCCCGCCTGCGCGCCGGCGACCCGCGCTGAGCCGAGCCCGTACAGGGCCCGGCTCAACCAACCGTGTGATCAGTGACCGAGCAGGCCGCCCAGCACGCCGCCCGACTGCTGCTGGCCGCCGGCCGCCCCGGCGATGCCGCCCGGCGGCTCCTCCGACGGCTGCACCACCACGAAGCCCTGCCCGGCGAAGCTCATCGTGAACGCCTCGCCCGTGCTGCGGCCCAGCAGCGTGCCGATGCCGAGCTGCTCGGCCCGGTGGTAGCCGGTCTGCAGGTTCGCCGACCAGCAGATCGCCGCCTGCGGGTCGACATAGGTCGGCTGGTCCACGTTCAGTACGACCGGCGTGCCCTTGGTCGTGATGGCGATCCGGCCGTAACCGGTGAATACGCAGTTGAACAGGCCGGCCGAGGACATCATCCCCGCGCCCTGCACTACCTTGATGTCGTACTGCAGCGTCGAGTCGAAGGCCAGCACGTTCGCCCCGTTGATGGACAGGGCGTCGCCCGGCTCGAGGTCGACCAGGTGGATGTCCGCGGCGCGGTCGCCGAGGAACACGTCACCGCGGCCGGTGATCTTCATCAGGGGGACGCCCTCGCCGGTGAGCTTCTGCTTGATGAACTTCCCCAAGCCGCCCGAGCCGAGCGCCTGGAACTGCACCTGACCCTGGTACGCCACCATCGAACCCACGCGGGCCATGCACTCGCCGTTGAGCTCGACCTTCAGCATCTTCGAGTTCTGCAGCCGCAGGCCGGGCTGGCTGGACTCCTTCTCCAGGTTCTCCGCGGAGAACAGCGCGCTGCGCATGTCGGGATCCTCCTGATCCGCTGAGCGACCGCCCGGGATGGGCAGCCGGCGTCACGGTACAACGCGGGGGCACCCCCACCGACCCGGCCCGTCCGGTCAGCCCCAGCCGAGCTCGTGCAGCCGGGCGTCGTCGATGCCGAAGTGGTGGGCGATCTCGTGCACGACCGTCACCGCCACCTCCTCGATCACGTCGTCCTCGGAGTCGCACAGGCGCAGCGTCGGGCGGCGGTAGATGGTGATCCGGTCGGGCAGCACGCCCGCGTAGTCCCAGCCGCGATTGGTCAGGGCATGGCCCTCGTAGAGGCCCAGCAGCTCCGGCTCGTCGGACGGTGACTCGTCCTCGACGAGGATGACCACGTTGTCCATGAGGTCGAGCAGCTCACCGGGCACTTCGTCCAGGGCCTCGGAGACCAGGGCCTCGAAACGTTCCCGGCTCATCTCGACGGGCATGCAGCCCATTGTGCCGGACGGCGCAAAGCCGCCCGGCACCGCCGGACGGCACCGCCGCCCGGCACGGGCGGCGTGCGGTCAGGCGAGCGTCGCGGTGAGGGTGATCGCGGCGCCGGGGGCCAGCAGGCGCGAGATCGGGCAGTTCTCCTTGGCCGTCTCGGCCAGCTTCTGGAACTCGGCGTCGTCGATGCCCGCCACGTCCCCTGTGGTGTCCAGGTGGATGCCGGTGACGCTGAAGCCGGCGTCGGTCTTCTCCAGCTTGACGCTGGCGACGGTCTCCACCGAGTTCGCCGAGTAGCCGGCGTCGCCGAGGGCCTTGTTGAACGCCATCGAGAAGCAGCCGGCGTGTGCGGCCCCGATCAACTCCTCCGGATTCGTGCCCTCGCCCTCTTCGAAGCGAGACTTGAACGAGTAGCTCCCCTGCAGGCCGCCCTTGCCGGTGCGGACCGTGCCGGAACCCTCGGTGAGCGAGCCCTGCCAGCGGGCTGATGCGGTACGGGTAGGCATGTTCTCAGACGCTAGCCGAATCCGGCCGACACCGCGACGCGTCGGGCGGAACGCGCCCGGCAGAAACACTCGCCGCAACGGCACCCGGAGCCGACGCCGGCGCGGGATGATGCCGGCATGCGGATCGGCGTACTCGGAACAGGAACGGTCGGCCACGCGGTCGCCACCCGGCTGGTCGAGCTCGGCCACGACGTCGTGATGGGCTCGCGCGACGCCACCAACCCCAAGGCCATCGCCTGGGCGGATTCCACCGGCGCGCACGCGGCGGCGGGCGACTTCGCGGCCGCCGCCACGCACGGCGAGCTGGTGGTGAACGCCACCGCCGGCACGGGCAGCCTCGCGGCGTTGGCGGCCGCCGGCGACGCGCTGGCCGGCAAGGTGCTGCTCGACATCGCCAACGCCCTGGACTTCTCCGGCGGCATGCCGCCGTCCCTGGCGGTCGCCAACACGGACAGCCTCGGCGAGCAGATCCAGCGGGCGCACCCCCGCGCCCGGGTGGTCAAGACGCTCAACACGGTCACCGCCGACGTGATGGTGCACCCGGGGCTCGTGGCCGCCGAGCATTCGGTTTTCGTCGCCGGCGACGACGCCGAAGCCAAGGCCACGGCCGCGCACCTGCTGGAGCAGTTCGGCTGGCCGCGCGGCAGCATCCTCGACCTCGGCGGCATCCAGGCGGCCCGGGGCATGGAGATGTACCTGCCACTGTGGCTCTCGCTGAGGTCCGCGCTGGGCACGGCCGTCTTCAACGTCCGCGTCGTGCGGGCCTGAGCATGCCGGCGGCGTACGACGCCATCGTGGTCGGCGGCGGGCACAACGGGCTCGTCGCGGCCGCGTACCTGGCCCGGGCGGGCCGCCGGGTGCTCGTGCTGGAGCGCCGGCACACCGTCGGCGGCGCCGCGGTGTCGGAGCACCCCTTCGGGCCCGACTTCACCGTCACCTCGCTGTCCTACGTGGTCTCCCTGCTGCCGCCGGACATGGTCCGGGACCTGCGGCTGGTCGAGCACGGCTACCACGTCTACCCGCAGGGCCCCTATTTCGCGCCCCGCCGCGACGGCGGGTACCTGCGGCTGCCCGCCGACCCGGCCGGGCGGCACGCGGAGATCGCGAAGTTCTCGCCGGCCGACGCGGACGCGTTCGCGCGGTGGGAGGAGTGGCTGGGCGGGCTCGGCCGCCTGGTCGGCCCGCTGCTGGACCGGGTACCGCCCCGGCTGGGCTCCAAGCGGCCGGCCGACCTGCTCGCCCAGGCGGCGCTGCTACGTCAGCTGCGGGGCGTCGACGTGCGGGCGGCGGTCGACCTCACCCGGCTGTTCACCGCGAGCATCGCCGACCTGGTGGAGGCGCGGTTCACGTCGGACGCCATGCGGGGCGTGCTGAGCGTCTCGGGCGTGATCGGGACGTGGGCGGGGCCGCGCAGCGCCGGCACCGCGTACGTCATGCTGCACCACCACGTCGGCGAGGTGGCCGGGCACGCGGCGGCGTGGGGGTTCCCGCGCGGCGGCATGGGCGGCGTGACGGCGGCGATGGCGGGGGCGGCGCGGGCGTTCGGCGCCGAGATCCGCACCAGCGCGCCGGTGGCCCGCATCGACGTCCGCGCCGGCGCCGTGACCGGCGTCACCCTGGCCGACGGCAAGGAGATCAGCGCCCGGACGGTGATCACCACCGCGCACCCGGCGATCTCTTTCCTCCGCCTGGTGGACCGGGCGGAGCTGCCGCCCGACTTCGTCGCCGACATCGTGGGCTGGCAGTCCCGCTCCGGCACCGTGAAGGTCAATTTCGCGGTCGACCGGCTGCCGGTCTTCGCCGCCCACCCGGACCCGGATCCGCAGGTCTACGGCGGCACAATCGTGCTGGCCGAGTCCCTCGACGACGTGGAGGCGGCGTACCAGGAGGCGGTGTCGGGCCGCCCGGCCACCCTGCCCTTCGCCGACATCTGCATCCCGTCGGTCTTCGACCCCACGCTCGCGCCGGCGGGGCAACACGTGGTCAGCGCCTTCACCCAGTGGGTCCCGCACACCTACGCCGGCGCGCCGCACGACGCCCAACTCTCGGCGTACGCCGACCGGCTGGTCGACCGGCTGGAGGCGGTGGCGCCCGGCTTCACCGACTCCATCATCGGCCGGCAGGTGATCGGGCCGCACCTGATGGAGACCGAGTACGGCCTCGTCGGCGGCAACATCTTCCACGGTGAGCTGACCCCGGGGCAGCTGTTCCACGGCCGCCCGGCCGCCGGCTACGCGGACCTGCGGACGCCGATCCGGGGCCTCTACCAGGCGGGCAGCGCCACCCACGGCGGCGGCGGGGTGACCGGCATCCCCGGCCGCAACGTGGTGCGCCAGGTGCTGCGCGACGCCCGCCGCGGGCGCGGCTGACTCAGCGCACCGGCTCGGCGTACACGATGACGTTGCGGTCGTAGGCGCCGTCGCGGAACCGCCCCCCGCACGTGACCAGGGCCAGCCGGTGCGGCTGCCGGGCATCGAACAACTGCCGGGGCAGGCCGGTCTTGCGGTAGCTGCGGCGGGCGATCACCCGGTACGCCAGCCGGCCGGTGGCCGTGTCCACCTCGACGCGGGCGCCCATCGCGAGCCGCTCCAGCCCGAAGAGCACCCCCCGGCCGCGCTCGGCCGTGTCGACGTGCCCGGCCACGAGCACCGTCCCCCCGGGGTCGCCCGGCGCGGCGCCGCCCACCCACCAACCCAGCCGGCGCGGGTCGGCCGGCACGAGCAGCTCGCCGCGCCGGCCGACGCCGGCCGGGTCGACGCCG
>DASQDS010000652.1:0-5681 GCA_035634075.1 Pilimelia sp.
CGTCCGCCCCGCCGGGCTGGAGCGCCCCGCCAGCGGCCGCCGCCGGATACCCGGGGGCCCCCTACGGTCAACAGCCCGGCCCGGGGTACGAGCACCCGCCGCCCTATGGGCACCCGCCGGCCGCTGGCTACCCCCCGGCCCCGGGCTACCCCCCGGCCCCGGGCTACCCGCCGGCCGCTGGCTACCCGCCGGCCCCGGGCTATCCACCGGCCTACGGCTCTCCGATGCCGGCGCCGGTGCCGACCAACGGGCTGGCGATCGCCGCCATGGCGATCTCCGTGACGGCGTTGCTGGGCCTGTGCGGCTACGGGCTCGGCGGCTACCTGGGCATCCTCGGCGGCGTGCTCGGACACGTCGCCCGGCGGCAGATCCGGGAACGGGGCGAGGCCGGCGACGGGCTGGCCCTGGCTGGAGTGATCATGGGCTGGATCGCCACGGCGATCGCGGTCATCGCCACGATCGCCATCGTCGCGTTCTTCGTCTGGCTCAGCAACCAGCCCACGCCGTACGCGCCGACCGTCGACTGACGGCCGCCCTACACCTCGAAGCGGGACGTGCGCACCATGCCGGCCGCCCGGCCCTTGGCGGCCACCACCAGCGCCATCTTGCGCGACGCCTCGTCGATCATCTCGTCGCCCAGCATGACGGCACCCAGTCGGCCACCTGCCTCCGACGTGTAGTGCTCGTACGCGTCCAAAATCAGCTCGGCGTGGTCGTAGTCACCCTGGCTCGGCGAGTAGACCTCGTTGGCGGCCTCCAACTGGCCGGGGTGCAGCACCCACTTGCCGTCGAAGCCGAGGGCCGCCGAGCGCTTGGCCACCTCCCGGAACCCGTCCACGTCGCGGATCTGCAGGAACGGGCCGTCGATGGCCTGCTTGTCGTGCATCCGCGCAGCCATCAGGATGCGCATCAGGATGTAGTGGTACGGGTCGCCCGGGTAGTCCGGGTGCAGCGCGCCGACCACCAGCGACTTCATGTTGATGCTGGCCATGAAGTCGGCCGGGCCGAAGATGATCGTCTCGACCCGCGGCGACGCGGCGGCGATCGCGTCGACGTTGACCAGGCCGGCCGCGTTCTCGATCTGCGCCTCGATGCCGATCCGCCCGACCGGCAGGCCGACGCTCTTCTCGATCTGGGTCAGCGTCAGGTCGAGCCACTGGATGTGCGCCGCGGACTGCACCTTCGGCAGCATGACGCAGTCCAGGTTCTCGCCGGCACCCTCGACGATCTCGATGACGTCGCGGTACGTCCACGGCGTGGTCAGGTCGTTGACCCGGACCACCCGGGTCTTGCCAGCCCAGTCGCCGTCGTTCAGCGCCGCCACGATGTTCTTGCGGGCGTCCGGCTTGGCCAGCGGCGCCACCGCGTCCTCGAGGTCGAGGAAGACCTGATCGGCCGGCAGCCCCTGGGCCTTGTCGAGCATCTTCACGCTCGAGCCCGGCACCGCCAGACACGAACGGCGGGGACGTCCCGGTGCAGCCATCGGCCCTCCTTGGTGATCACATTTGTTACCCGACAGTAACCGTGGCCCGCGGCCGCGGAGAACCACCATGTGCAGGATGTCACTCATGACCTCCCACACCGTCGTCATCACCGGAGCCACCTCGGGTATCGGGCTGGCCGCCGCCCAGGCCCTCGCGCGCGGCGGCGCCCGCGTCGTGCTGGTCGGCCGGGACCAGCAGCGGCTGCGCGAGGCCGCGGACCGGGTCAAGGACGCCGCCGGCGTCACCCCCGAGTCGTTGCGCGCCGACTTCGCCGTCCTCGACGAGGTACGCGCCCTGGCCGAACGGCTGCGCGCCGGGTACGACCACATCGACGTCCTGGCGAACAACGCCGGCGCGATCATCTTCAAGCCGATCACCACGGTGGACGGTTTCGAACTGACCATGCAGGCCAACCACCTGGCCCCGTTCCTGCTCAGCACCCTGCTGCGGGACCGGGTCGGCCGGATCGTGAACACCGCGTCCGGGGCCCACCGCAGCGGCGCTCTGGACCCCGACCAGCTCTCCGGCACCGGCCGGTACGCGCCGCTACGGACGTACGGCACCAGCAAGCAGGCCAACATCCTGTTCACCGCCGAGGCGGCGCGCCGCTGGCCGGACGTGCTCTCCACCTGTCTGCACCCCGGGGTGGTACGGACCCGCTTCGCCGGGCAGAACCGGGTGACGGCGCTCGCGATCCGGATCGCGCCGTTCCTGCGCACCCCCGAACAGGGCGCCGACACGCTGGTGTGGCTGGCCGGCACCGACGCCGGACAGCTCGTCAACGGCGGCTACTACATCGACCGTCGCCGGCGCAGAGCCCTGCCAAAGGCCACCGACCCGGTGCTCGCCGCGCGGCTGTGGGAGGCCAGCGAACGGGCGGTGGGGCTGGCCTAGCCTGTCTCCCGGCTAGGCTGTCCCCAGCGGCACGATGCGGCCCTGCTTCACCACCAGGATCGGGGCGTCGGCCCCGTACCGGGCGGTGAACGCGGTGCGGGCCTGCGCCACGTCGGCCACGCCAACCTCCACGCCCGCACCGTCGTGCCGGGCACTGACCAGGCGGATCTCGATCCCCCGGGCGGCCCAGTGATCCATGTCGACGGAGATGCGCTCCTGCAGGGCCCGCAGCACGCCGGCCGGGTGGGCGGCGGGGCGGACCACCACGCAGACCCCGGGCGGGGTCTCCCGCAGGAACGCGTCGAAGCCGGCCGAGGGCACCCGGTAGACGATCGTGCGTACCTGGCGCTGGTCGACCTCCAGCCCCGCGTAGCTGTCGGCGAACCGGGTTCGCCCGGCCTCCTCGATTCGGGTCATCGCGGCTTCGAGCTCCGGCGGGGTACCCGGCATCGGGGTGGCACCGACGGACGCCTCCCGTGACGCCCGCCGGGCGTCGCAGCCGGCGGTGTGCCACTCGGCCGGCACCGCCCCGCCCGGCCCGGCCGACCCCGACGCCGCCGGACCTGCGGACGCCGCAGGGTCGGCGGAGGCCCCGGCCCCGGCTCCGGGCTCCGGCGGGCGGCCGTCGACCGGCTCGCCGCACCCGGCGCCGGCCATCATGACGCTCGCCCAGAGCAGCACGCCGAGGGCGCGTTTCCGAGACATCGCATCCCGCCTCTCTACCCGCCGAACCGGGTGTCCGTCCACCGGCCGTACCCGCCGGTTGCCGATCTGACGGTCAGCGGACCCCGGCGGGTTCCCCCGGATCCGCGTCCGTCCGTGCCGGGGCCACGACCGGTGGTGCGGGTGGTGGCGGGGGGTCCGGCTGCGGCGGGCCCGGTGGGTCGCCCGCGTCGCGTCCGCGGCCCACCCCGCCGAGGATCACGACCGCCACGCCGGCAACCACCAGCGCCAGGCCGGGCAGCGACGCGGTCCGCGGCACCTGACCCAGCCAGGCCCAGGCCAGCACGGCGGCGGCGGGCACTTCGAGGAGGATCAGGACGCTGACCGTGGTCGCGGAAACCCGGTGCAGTGCGTAGTTGAACATGGAGTGGCCCAGCAACTGCGCGCCGGCCACCAACGCGAGGATGGCCGCCCAGCTGCGCGGGTCGTAGCCGGCCAGCCGGATGCCGCCGATCAGGCAGACGGCCAGCAGCGCCGCCGCGCACACGCTGTAACAGATCGTGGTGTACGTCGTCGTGCTCAACCGGACCCGGGCCCGCTCCCCCAGCGCGGTGTAGACCGCGGCGGCCACCCCGCCGGCCAACGCGAGCAGGTCGCCCGCGACGGCGGTGCCGGAGGTGCTGAGGTCGGCACCGGTCGCCAGGGCCGCCCCGCAGACCGCCAGGCCGATCCCGGCCCACCCGGAGCGCGACAGCCGGCGACCCTGCGCCTGGGCGATCAGCCCCTGCCATACCGGTTGGGTGGCCACCAGGGCCGCGGCGGTGGCCACCGAGGTGAGCTTGACGCTCGGCACCCAGGTGCCGAAGTGCACCGCCAGGGCCAGGCCGGCCAGTACGCAGTAGCGCCCCTCGGACCGGCGGTCGCCCCGGGTCACCGCCACCAGCTCATTGCGGCGGCGTACCCCGGCGACCGGCGCCAGCACGGCAGCGGCCAGGGCGTTGCGCCAGAAGGCGATCGCCAGGGCCGGAGCTGCCGCGTACGCGATCAGCGGCGCCGACGAGGACACGGCCAGAACGGCGACGACGATGGCCGCCGTGGTTAACGGGTGGAGACCGCGGAGAGGACGCACGGTGATTCATCCTTACAGGTCGCTTCTTGCGCCCGCCCCCAGCGTCGTTTGGGGACCACCACTTAACGGAATGTCAAGTGCCCGCTACAGTCGCGCAGTTACCGCCCGGCTGCTCCCTTCCTCCCCAGGAGGCGTTTCGTCATGTCCGCGTACCGTGCGGTGCTTTTTGACTTCTTCGGGACTCTCACCTGCGGTGTCCAGCGAGGCGCCAAACACGCCGAGGTCGCCGCCATCCTCGGCTGCGACCCGGACGCGTTCGTGGCGGTCCTGGACCGCTCGTTCAAGGCCCGCGCCCGCGGCCTGTTCGGCTCCGCGGAGGCCACCCTGCACTGGCTCAGTGAGCAGGCCGGCGGGCAGCCGGGACGGGCGCAGCTGCGGGCGGGAGTCGCGGCCCGGGTGGAGGCGCTGCTGGCGGACACCCGGCTACGCCCGGAGGCCGTCGGCATCTTGCAGGCGGTACGTCAGCGGGGCCTGCGGACGGCCGTGGTCAGCGACTGCACCTACGAACTGCCCGCGTTCCTGCCCCGGCTGCCGATCGCTCCGCTCGTGGACGCGCGGATCTACTCCGTGGAGGTGGGCCGGTGCAAGCCGGAGGCGGCCATGTACCTGGCGGCGTGTTGGGAACTCGGCGTCGCACCGCAGGAGTGTCTCTACATCGGCGACGGCGGCAGCCGGGAACTCACCGGCGCGGCCCGGGTGGGCATGACGGCCGTCCGGCTGGCGGCTGACGACCTGGTCGACCACCTGGTCTTCGACCGGGACGACGATTGGTGCGGGCCGCAGGTCAGCTCACTGATGGAAGTGGCGGACCTGCTCGACGGGGTGCCGGCACTGGTCTGAGTGCCCGGTGGCTGCGCGGCGCCCGCCGGTGGGCGAGAATGCGCACGTGACACATCCGGTCCTGGACGAGGCCATGAAGAAGGCAGCCGTCGCCTGGGTGGCCGTCGGCACCGGTCCGGCGCTCGCCCTGTGGTGCCTGCCGTGGGAGGGCAGCCTGTACGTGGTCAGCGGGCCGGGCGAGCAGCCGGCGCCCGACCTGCCGGGCGCGGACCGGGCGTCGGTCACCCTGCGCGGTGACCACGGCGGCCAGGTGATCACCTGGCCGGCCACGGTGGACCGGGTGTCGCCCGGTACGCAGGCGTGGACCGCCGTCGCCCCGCAGCTGGCCGCCAAGCGCCTGAACGCGCCCGGCACGGCGGCGGCACTGATCGAGCGCTGGGTTGCCGACGGCGTCGCCGTGCACCGGCTGACCCCCGCCGATGACGAGCCGACCACCGGCGGGGCGCTGCCCGACACGTCGCAGGCCGCCACCCCCCGCGGCACCGCGAACCGGCGCCCCGTCCGCCTGCCCTTCCGCCTCCACCGGGTCCGCCGCCGGCGCCCCTGAGCCCCGGGTCAACAGGGGCACCCGGCGATGCATGAGGCGTTGACAGGGTGCCCCTGCATTCACCCCACGTAGGCCGGAACGGCGATGGTGCCACGGGCGACCCCCACCACGTGACCCGACACCG
>DASQDS010000653.1:0-3536 GCA_035634075.1 Pilimelia sp.
CAGAACGGCGCGCACTGGTCCCGCGCGGTGACTCCGTCCCCGGAACCGCGCGTGCCGACGTGGACGCAGCACTGCAGCAGCCGCTCCTCGACCATCGTGGCCACGTCCATGAACGGTTTGACGGTGATCCGCTTGACCCGCTCCCCGAGCAGCCGGCGCAGCCGGGCCCGGCCGCCGGGCAGCGCCGCGGACGCGAGCGTCGCCAGGGTCGAGATGCCCAGGTCACAGTGTTCGCAGATGCCCCGCCACAGGTCGCCGACGCGGGGGTGGGACAGCGACGACTGCTCCGACAGCAGGCCGAGCAGCGACTCCCGGACGGCGGTGCGCAGGGCGGCGGGCAGCTCCGTGTCGGCGATCCGGTTCGCGACCGCCTCCGGCGCGGCGTCCAGCAGCTCGAGCAGGCGGTCGTGGCCCACCAGCGCGGTGAGCGAGCGCCACTGCCCGGCGTCGTCACGCAGCAGGTAGCCGACCGAGCAGCAGTGCGGGTGCGAGCACGGCAGGGCCGTGAGGTCGCGCCAGGTGACCAGGTCGCCCGTCTGCGGCCCGAGGCGGGCGAGCACGCCGGTGTGGGTGAGCCGCCGGGACCAGTCGATGGGCCCCGAGCGCCCGGAGCCGAACTGCGGCTGGATGGACACCCCGCCGACGTACGGCGTGTCGAGCGCGCGTTTGACCACGGCGCCGATCTCGCCGTCGTTGACGTCGAGCGCGGCGGTCATCGTGAGGGTGGTGAAGACGCCCCGGGCGGAGAGGCGGTCCACCGCCGCGTCCTTGAGCCGGCGCAGGTCGGCCCCGCGGTGGTGCCGGTGGGCCTCGTCGGTCACCCCGTCGTACTGCAGGTACACCTCGACCCGGTCCCGGTAGGAGGCCAGCAGGCTCAGCAGCGCGTCGTCGCGGGCCACCCGGACGCCGTTCGTGTTGATCAGCACCCGCACGACGTCCCGGGCGGCCACCTCGGCCAGCAGCTCCGGCAGGTGCGGGTAGAGCGTCGGTTCGCCGCCGGAGAGCATCAGCACGTCGATGCGCCCGTTCTCGCGGGCGAGCCGGGCGTCCAGGTTGGCCAGCACGTCGTCGAGCGGCACCACGCCCGCGACGGCGGGTGACGACTCGGTGAAGCAGGTCGGACAGCGCAGGTTGCACGAGTCGGTGAGGTCGGTCAGCAGGATGCAGGTGTGCTGCGTCTGCATCTCCGGCAGGCCGTCGAGGTAGGCGGCCGGCAGGGGCGCGAAGTTGCCGGCCAGGTCCGGGGCGTGCCGCTTCGTCGGGGCGGTCCACCGCTCCAGGTAGGACAGGATCTCCGGGTCCTCGTCGTACAGGGTGCGGACGAGGCCGTGCCGGGGGCAGCCGCGCTCCAGCCAGACCGCGCCGTCCCGGACGGCCAGCCAACCGGCGAGCCGGGCGACCTCGGCCAGCGGGCGGTCCGGGCCCTCGACGTGGCAGTGCGGGCAGAACGCGTTGACGTAGCGGTGGATCCGGTCGCCGCGCAGCGGCATTCCGGCGCTCACCCGAAGCCCTCTGAGCTGGCCAGCACCGCGACGCACACGCCGAAGCCGATGACCGGCAGGACGAGCAGCCCGACGGGCCAGCCGATGATGAGGCCGAGGCCCAGGCCGCGGTCGCCGCGGTTCATCAGCCGCAGGCCCACCACGATCGCGGCCACCAGCAGGACGACCTCCAGCACCAGCCCCACCGCGCTCAGCCCGATCGAGGCCTGATCGCCGGCCACCCCGGCCACGCCGAGGACCACGAGCGTGGTCACCACGGCGTGGGCCGCCAGCATGATGCCGATGCCGCCGAAGATGCGCCCGGCCCGGATGGGCGGTTGGCCCGGCGGCGGTTGGCCCGGCGGCGGGAACTGGGGCGGCGGTGGTGGGGTCACGCCGGGACCTCCTCGCGACGGCGGAGCCGGAACGTTCCATTGCGCGCCAGGGTGACCAGCCGCCACCCGAACAGCGGCGCGCAGGCCAGCAGGAACCACTGCGGCCGGGTCAGCCCGGCCGCCACCACCTCGTTGCCGCGGACGAACTCGACGGCGAAGCGGAAGGCGGCGTAGCCGGCCAGGTAGAGCGTGAACGCGTCCGCGGGCGCCGGCAGCCGGCCGCGCAGCCACGCCAGCGCGGCGAGGGCGGCGAGGTGAAAAGCGATCTCGTACGCGAACGACGGGTGCAACGGGACGCCGGCGGGGGCGCCCGGGAGCCCGGCGGCCTGGGCCGGACTGAGCGTGATCCCCCAGGAACCGCCGGTCGGCGTGCCGGGCAGCTCGGTGAGCAGGCAGCCGACCCGTCCCACCGCCATCCCGGCCGCGACCGCCGGCGCGAACAGGTGCCCGGTGCGCTCGGTGTAACCGCACAGCCGCTTGGCCACCAGCGCGCCGATGTACGCACCGACGAGCGCGGACAGGATGCTGCGGTTGCCGTACGCCCACTGCTCCACGACGGAGGCGTTGCGGCGCAGGTCCAGGTGTTGCAGCCAGGTGCCGAGCCGGCCCAACAGGACGCCGCCGAGCAGCACGCCGGCGATCACGTACCACAGCCGGTCGTCCCGGACGCCACGCCGGCGGACCTCGGCGGCGAAGACGGCGCTAGCGACCACGAGCGCGACAGCGACGAGCACGTCGTGGGTGCCGACCGCCACGGCGCCGACCCGCACCAGCTCCGGATACACCTGCGCGCCTCCTCCCCGCCCGGGCAGCGTACGCGGCCCGCACCCCGGCCCGCCGGATCGCCGCATGCGCACCGTGGTCGGCGTGTCGCGCGACGCCACCCGCGACGCGTCGGCGGGTGGCATGCTGTGCGGATGAAACGGCACAGGTGGGATCCGGTGACACGCCCGGAGGCGCTGGGCGCGGTGGTGCACGGTCCCGTGCTGCTCGGCCGCAGTCCGGGCGTCGCGGTGGGCCTTCGGTGCGTGTTCGCCCACCCCGGCGGGCTGGACCTGCCGCTGGTGCTCGTCGCGGTGAACGTCCACGCCGACGCGGCGCGCCGCCAGGCGGGGCCGCGGGCCGCGCCGATGGGCACGGCGGCGCCGACGTCCGAGGGCTGGTCCGGGCTGCGCGTCTGGGCCGAGGCCGGCGACCGCACCGGCGAAGTGCTGCCGTACGGCGGGGGCGAGTCGGCCAGCGACGACCGGTACACGCAGGAGGCCGGCTACTGGATCGACCTGCTGCCGGCCGACGGCACGCTGCGCCTCGTGGTCTCCTGGCCGCAGGTGGGGCTCGCCGAGCACAGCACGCTGCTGCGGTTCCCCAACCTCGCGGAGGCGGCGCTGGCCACCATCTCGCTCGCCTGACGCCCGCCGCGGCCGGCGCCACCCGCTCAGGGCGTGCCGGCGGCGAACCTCCTGACCAGCCAGGAAAGGGCGGCACACCAGACGGCGGTCGCAACAAGCCAGGCCCACAGCGGCAGCAGGGCCAGCGCTATCCATCCGTTGGCGAACCCCCGGGGCGCCGAGGATGTGGGCTGCGCGGGAGTGGGACGCGCCGGGGTCGGAGCGGTCCGCCGGCGGGTGGTGCCGACGCCCGTCGTCGACGCCCCGCCGGG
>DASQDS010000654.1:0-1992 GCA_035634075.1 Pilimelia sp.
ATCCGCTATGCGCTGAACTGAACGGCCCCCACTGAGTGGTCTGCGGTGAATGTTAGTTCAGCGTCGGCCTGGGCTCCACGGTCTGCATGGTCGGCGAGGCCGGTCGGCGCAGCGCTGCGGGCCAGGCGGCGAAGGCCGGCACGAACACCTCGGGCGCGGGCGGCTTGAAGCCGAGCGAGGCGTGCGGGCGTACGCCGTTGTAGATCCTATGTGGGTCCCGATCCGGGGCGGAGAGTCGACTTCCCGTCGACCGAACTGCACGGAGATCTGCGATGGCCGACCTTTCCACCCAGGAATGCTACGTCGCTCTCGAGCTGAGCCGCGCCAAGTGGCTCGTCGGCGCGCTTCTGCCGGGGCGTTCCAAGGTGACCACCACGGTGGTGCCGGGCGGCGACACCGCCGCCCTGCTGGATGCCCTCGGCCGCTTCGCCGCGCGGGCCGGCCGCGAAACCGGGCAGACCGTCTCGGTGAAGGTGTGCTTCGAGGCGGGATACGACGGCTTCTGGCTCGCCCGCTTCCTGCTCGCCCGCGGCATCGAGACGCACGTGCTCGATCCGGCCAGCTTCCTGGTGTCGCGGCGGGGCCGCCGGGCCAAGACCGACCGCCTCGACGTGGAGGCGATGGCGTTCACCCTCAAGGCCTTCCTGCTGGGCGACCGCAGCGTCTGCCGGGCCGTGGTCGTCCCCTCGCCGGAGCAGGAGGACGCCAAGCGCCTTTCCCGCGAGCGCACCCAGCTCGCCGCCGAGAAGACCCGCCACACCAATCGCATCCGCGGCCTGCTGGCGCTGCACGGCATCCGGGAGATCAGCGGCCTCTGGGGCGGGGAATGGGCCGAGGCGCTGGGCAAGCTCAGGACCGGCGACGGCCGGGAACTCGGCGGCTACCTGCGCGCCGAGATCGCGCGCGAGTTCGAGCGCCTCCACCTCGTGCTGCGGCACATGCGCGCCCTCGACGCCGACCGGCAGGCGGCCTTGACCCAGGAGGCTTCGGCCTTCCCGCACCGCCACAAGGCCGGCGTCCTGATCAAGCTCGCCGGCGTCGGGCCGATCACCGCGACGGCGCTGGTCGCCGAGGTGTTCCACCGCCGCTTCCAGAGCCGCAGGCACCTGGCCTCCTACCTCGGGCTCGCGCCGACGCCCTTCGCCAGCGGGGAAAGCGAACGCGACCAGGGCATCAGCAAAGCCGGCAACCAGCCGGCCCGCAGCCTGCTGGTCGAGCTCGCCTGGGGCTGGCTGCGCCACCAGCCCGGCAGCGGTCTCGCGGCCTGGTACCGGCGGACCTTCGCCGAACGGGGTCAGCGGGGACGCAAGGTCGGGATCGTGGCCTTGGCCCGCAAACTGGCGATCGCCCTGTGGCGCTTTGTTGAAACCGGGGTCGTGCCCGAAGGAGCGGTGATGAGCGCTCGGTGAGGGCCGGCGGGCTTCGGCCGCCGACACGGACGGCCGGAGGCGGCGGGCGGAGACCGTGCGGTGGCAGGGTGCCCTGAGCACCGAGTTGTAGTTTGGTCCCGCTCCCGCGCAGGCGTGTTCGGCAGCCGTGAATGAGATCGTGGTGCGAGGCTCCTGACCTCGACCGGATACAAGTGGATGCGTCCGCTGACGCATGTCGACCGACGGGCCGAGTGCGCTCACCCGATCATTCAGCAGCCACCGGAGGAGGAACCGAGTGACCCGAAATACCTCTTGACCGACCGCACCTCATACAAGTGCCGGCGCCAGGCCTCGATCAGGACGCGCGCCTCGGCGAGGGTGTTGAACACCTCGCCGTCCAGCAGCTCGTCGCGGAGGCGCGCGTTGAAGCTCTCCGCGCATCCGTTCTCCCACGGACTGCCGCGCTCGATGTACGCCGTCATCGCCCCGACCCCCGCGATCCAGCCCTTCACGGCCTCCGCCACGAACTCGGGCCCTTGATCGGAGCGAACGTGGGCCGGGACGCCGTGCCGGATGCACAGGTCGGCGAGGGTGTCGATCACGTCGGCTGAGGTCAGCTTCC
>DASQDS010000655.1:0-5279 GCA_035634075.1 Pilimelia sp.
CGGCGGCCCGGCGGGCTCAGGGTGAGCCCGCCGACAGGCGCCTGGCGTGGTCCGCCTCCGCGGGCAGGACATCGCCGGAGCGGCAGGCGCACAGCCGCCACCGGGTGACCGGGCCGGCCGGGCCCCGCAGCTCACCACGCGCCAGCGCCAGCTCTATCCCCTGCCGCACGGTCGTTTCCCGGTCGGGTTCCGTGGCGAACAGCGTCCGCAGGCGGACCTCGCCGGCGACGCGCTCGGCGCTGGTGTGGTGCGGCGCGACCGGGCACGGCGGTCGGTGCTCCCAGTGCCCGCACAACTCGACGGTGATCGCCGCTCCGGGCGCGCCCAGGTCACCGTCCGCCGCCATGGCGAGGACGGCCTCCTGGACGAACGCCATCCGCATGGGTGCCAGTATGCCGGCCGTTCCGGACGCCGACCCGGCCGGTCAGACGGTCGAAACCGGTGCGGGCGCCGGGCGCGGGAACAGCGTTACGAGGTGGGCCACCGCGGCATGCTCGCCCTGGGCGGTCAGGTCGCCGGCGTGCACGGCGTCCGCCAGCGCACGGCCGCCGAGAACGACCGCCCGCAGCACGGCGGCGCTCGTCGCCACCACCGCATCCGGCTCATCCGCCGCGCCGCGCGCCAGGCGCAGGTCTCCGTCGCCGATCTCCACCCGCAGGCTGTCGCCGTCCAGCCGCAACTCGTAGCGAGCCGTCCGGCGGAGCTGGCTAGCCGGCTGGCGGAGTACCGGTCCGCGGGCACGTGCCGGCCGGCGCTCACGTGCCATCGATGACTGTGGCTGTTCCCTCCGGCGCCCGGTGGGCCTTATCCTGCGGCTGTCGGTAACCGTCCGCCGCCAACCTTCCACAAGGAGTGCACCTTGCGCACCACACCTGTCCTGCGTGGATTGTTGGCCCTCGCGGTCGTCGCGACGGCGCTGGCCGCACCGACCCCGGCGACCGCCGCGCTCGTTGCGGGCCCGGACCTGTCGCTGACCAACATCCGGGCGCACCTGCAGCAGTTCCAGACGATCGCGACGTCGAACGGCGGCCACCGCCGCTCCACCAGCGCGGGCTACACCGCCTCGGTGAACTTCGTCGTCGACCGGCTGGCGGCCGCCGGGTACACCGTCGCCCGGCAGAACTGCACCGCCGGGTGCACCGCCGGCGCCGGCCCGAACGTCATCGCCGACTGGCCGGGCGGCGATCCGAACCGGGTGTACATGTTCGGCGCCCACCTCGACAGCGTGGCCGCCGGCCCGGGCAGCAACGACAACGCCTCGGGCTCCGCCATGCTGCTGGAGCTCGCGCTCACCCTCGCCGCCCAGCGGCCGGCGCTGCTGGCGCACGTCCGCTTCGGCTTCTGGACCGACGAGGAGCAGGGCCTGAACGGGTCGGAGTTCTACGCCAACACGCTGCCCGCCGCGGAGCGGGCCCGGATCGCCGGCTACGCCAACTTCGACATGATCGCGTCCACCAACGGCGGCTACTTCATCAACCGGATCACCTCCCCCCTCGGGCAGACCCTCAAGGCGTACTACGACGCGATCGGTGTGCCGACCGAGGAGAACGTCGAGGGAGCCGGCCGCTCCGACGACGCATCGTTCAACGCCATCGGGGTGCCGACCTCCGGTATCGCCGCGGGCGCCAGCCGGGTGAAGACGGCGGCGCAGGTGGCCAAGTGGGGCGGCAGCCAGACCGCGTTCGACCCGTGTTACCACCGGGCCTGCGACACGTACCCCGCCAACATCAGCGACACCGTGCTGGACCGCGCCGCGGACGCCGCCGCCAACGCGCTGTGGACACTGGCCACCGGCACCGCGCCGACGGTGGTGTGGTCGGACGACTTCGAGGCCGCCGGCGGCTGGACGGTCAACCCGGGCGGCACGGACACCGCCACGACCGGCGGCTGGGAACGCGGCGACCCGCAGGACACCACGTCGGGCGGCGCCAAGCAGCTCGGCACCACCGTGTCCGGCGTCAACGACCTGGTCACCGGCCGGCTGGCCGGGGCGGCCGCCGGGACGTACGACATCGACGGCGGCCTCACGAGCGCCCGTTCGCCCGCCATCGCCGTGCCGGCCGCCGGCACCCCGCGGCTCACGCTGGCGTGGTATCTGGCGCACGGCACGAACTCGTCGAGCGCGGACTTCCTCCGCGTCTCGGTCGTGCACAACGGCGGGACGACGCCGCTGTTCACCCAGCCGGGCGCGGCGTCGAACCGCAACGGCTCGTGGGCCACGGGCAGTTGGCCCCTGTCCGCGTACGCCGGGCAGTCCATCCGGGTGCTGGTGGAGGCGGCCGACGCCGGCGGCGCCAGCCTGGTGGAGGCGGGCGTCGACGACGTCCGGGTCACGGCGCAGTAGCCGGCCGGCGGGGGCAGCGGCGCAGCATGTCGATGAACGACCGGTAGGCGTCGTCGGCCCGCGTCCCCTCGTCGGTGGCGCGCTGGTCGAGCAGGAGGCCGCGGACGACCGCGAGGGTCAGGGTGGCCGCGGCGCCCGGGTCCGGGTGCCCGCCCACCCGCAGGCCCTCCTCGATCGTGGGCAGCCAGTCGTGCACGGCCATCACCGGGAACTGCTCCCAGGGCAGCTGCGACGGCGGCATGGCGTGCACGGCGCTGAACAGGCGCACGTACCGGCGGGCCTCCGCGCCGGCCAGCACCCGCCAGGCCGTCGCCAGCGTGTCGGCGTAGTCGGTCCCGGGCCGGGGGCGCAGCGCGGCGTCGAAGAGCCGCCGCTGCCGGTGCCGCGCCTCGATCAGCGCCGCCATGACCAGGCGTTCCTTGGTGCCGAAGTGGTAGATCAACATGCGCGGGCTGGTGCCCACGGCGTCGGCGAGGGGGCGCAGCGAGGGCACGGGGAGGCCGTGGTCGAGCAGGTGCCGGGTGCACCCGTCCAGCAGGCGCTCGCGGATCTGCGGTTGCGGTCGGCGACCCACGGGGGTCAGCTTTTCACGTAACGAGCGGTACATCTACCGTCGGTGGCGGTGGCGGTGGCGGTGGCGACTCGGCCGCCCGGCTGGACAGGAGTGTGCCGATGCAGGTGATTTTCATCCACGGGGCGTGCGTGCGGGACGGCGCGTGGTGGTGGGCCCGCGTGGCCGAGCTGCTGCGCGCCGAGGGCATCGGCAGCGTGGCGGCCGACCTGCCAAGCTGCGGCGAACCGGCCGGCAACGGCCGCGCGGGGCTGGCCGCCGACGTCGCCGAGGTGCGCCGGCTGCTCGCGGGCGCAGGGCCGAGCGTCGTGATCGGGCACTCGTACGGTGGCGTGGTCGCAACGGAGGCCGCCGCCGCGACCGGCGTGGCCGTCCGAGGGCTGGTGTACGTCACATCGTTCCTGCCGGACGTCGGCGAGTCGCTGGCCGACCTGGCGGGTCTGGCCGGCGGGTCGCCGCCGCCGTACCTCGACTTCGCGCCCGACGGCACCTTCGGCGTCCGGCCGGAGCTGGCGCCGGACACCTTCCTGCACGACTGCGACGCCGAGGCGGTCGAGGGCGCGCTCGCCCGGCTGACGCGGCAGTCGGCGGCCGTGCAGACCGAGCCGGTACGGCATGCCGCGTGGCGGCAGCTCCCGTCCACGTACCTGCTGTGCGCCGACGACCGAGGCACGCCGCCCGCCGTCCAGCGCGCGCAGGCAGCCCGCGCGACGGCGGTCGTCGAACTGCCGACCGGCCACCACCCGTTCCTGTCGCACCCCGGGCTGGTCGCCCGCGCCGTGCTGGCGGCGTGCCGGGGTGACCGCTGACGCCGGGTCGGCCGTTCGGCGCCGCCCGCGGTCGACGGTCAGTGCCGGCGCCCGCGCGCCAGGCGGCGTAGCTGGGTGATCCGCGTGGTGCCGATGACCAGGGTGAGCACCGCCCCGGCGAGCGCGGCGGCCAGCAACGCCGCCGCCAGCGGCAGCGTGCCCTCCAGCCCCAGGAACGCGATCTGCGTGTTCGCCGTGTTCTGCGCGATGAAGATGATCAATGCCAGGAAGACGACCGCGGCGGCGCAGCTGCCCACCCAGGCGGCGCCGGCGCGGGTACGGGGGACGGCCGGGGCGCGGTTGACCGCCGCTCCCAGCCCGTAGCGCTCGGCCGGCCCGGCGTCGTCGGCCCCGGGCCCACGGCCGGGCTCACCGGCGCGCCTTGGCTGGTCGGGGCGATCGGTGCGGTCGGTGCCGTCGGGGTGGTCGGGGTGGTCGGGCTCCGGGACGGGCGCTCCCGTCGGGTGCGGCTGGGACATCGCGATCCCCCTGCGGGCTCGAACCGGCCTGGCGGCGCACGTTGGGTGTCGTCGCTCCCGGATGCCCTCAGCGTACGCCGCGCGCCCGCCCACCGGCTCCCGCCGATCGCGGCGCGTCAGCGGTCGGTGACCGCCAGCCGACCGGCGAGCGCGACGAACGAGCCCGCGAACGCCCGGCGCAACCAGGTCAGCACCCGCGGGCGCGAGATCACCCGATTGCGGACGGCAGCGGCGAAAACCCCATAGCCGGCGAAAACGATGAAGGTGACCAGCATGAACACCGCGCTGAGGCCCGCCATGTGCAGGAACGCGTTCGGCTCCCCCGCGCTGACGAACTGCGGCAGGAAGGCGAAGAAGAAGATCGTCAACTTGGGGTTGAGCAGGTTGAGCGCGACGCCAGTGGCGATGACGCGGCCCGCCGACCGGGGCGCGGCGTCGTCCGCCACGGTCAGCGTCCCCTTCTCCCGCAGCGTGCTCCAGGCCATGTAGAGCAGGTACGCCACGCCGAGGTACTTCAGGGTCTGGAACGCGAGGGCGCTCGCGTGCAGCAGTGCGGCGAGCCCCGTGATCGCCGCCAGCATGTGCGGGACGATGCCGAGCGTGCAGCCGACCGCCGCCACGACGCTCGCGCGGGAGCCACGGGACAGGCCCGCCGCCAGCGTGTAGAGCACGCCGGTGCCGGGCGTCGCGACGATCACGAGCGTCGTCAGCAGGAACTCGACACCCACGGGCGCCCCTCCCCCCGGCCGGCGTCACCCGCCGCCTCGGCGGCCCAGGCTAACGCACTCGTCGCGGGACCGCGCCGGATAACCCGGCGTTCCGCGCCGCACGCCACCAGGTCGTCGCCCGCCCCGCCCGCCGGACAAGCCGGGGCCTGACACCGGCCGCGGAGTCGGGACCCGCGGCCCGCCGGTACCGTTGCCCGGTGAACCACGCCGATCTGCGCCCGCTCCGGGAAGGTGACCTGGAGGCCCGCGAGCGGTTTCTGTACGCCCTCCTTGACCGCGCCGGCGGACTGGCCGACGAGTCGGCGGCGGTGGCCCGGCGGGTGCTCGTGCGCGACTACGGCGACTATC
>DASQDS010000656.1:0-10007 GCA_035634075.1 Pilimelia sp.
CGCGCGCTTCTCCTTCTCCTGCTTCCAGGCGGTGCGTTGCGGCACCTCCTCGGTGCCCGAGTACGCCTTGTGCCACGGCCGTTCGTCGGCGGGCAGGGTGCGGCCCTTGCCCTGCAGGCTGGCCCGATTCTTGCCGCCCGAGCCGGCGGCCGCGCCCTTCTTGGGCGTGGCACGCCGGCCGCGCCGCTGGGAATTGCCCGCCATCAGCGATCCTCTACCGTCCATCGTGGGCCGTGCGGGGTGTCTTCCACGACGACCCCCGCCTGCTTGAGGTGATCCCGCACCGCGTCGGCGGCGGTCCAGTCCTTGCGGGCGCGGGCCTGCGCGCGCTGGTCAAGCGCGAGGGCCACCAGCGAGTCAACGACTCCGCGCAGGTCGCCGCCCTGATCCGCCACGCGCCACTGCTCGGTGAGGGGGTCGAGCCCGAGGACGTCCAGCATGGCCCGGACGCCGCCGAGCGCGGCCCGGACGCCGTCGTCGTCGCAGGCCGCGAGCGCGGTGTTGCCCTCCCGGATCACCTGCTGCACGACGGCCAGCGCGGCGGACGTGTTGAGGTCGTCGTCCATCGCCGCGGCGAAGGCGGCCGGCAGCTCGCCGGGCGCCGCCGGGCCGACCCGCTCGGCGGCCCGGGCGACGAAGCCCTCGATCCGCCGGTACGCGACAGCGTGCTCGCGCAGGGCGTCGTCGGAGTAGTCGATGCGGGACCGGTAGTGCGGGGTCGCCAGGTAGTACCGCACGTCGACGGGGCGTACGCCCATCGCGGCCACCGCGGCCAGGTCGATGACGTTGCCCAGGGACTTGCTCATCTTCGCCTCGCCGAGGTTGAGCAGCCCGTTGTGGACCCAGTACCGGGCGAACGGCAGCCCGGCCGCGCGGGACTGGGCGACCTCGTTCTCGTGGTGTGGGAAGACGAGGTCGAGCCCGCCGCCGTGGATGTCGAACTCCGCGCCGAGGTACCGCCAGCACATGGCGGAGCACTCGATGTGCCAGCCGGGCCGGCCGCGGCCCCAGGGCGACGGCCAGTAGGCGTCGGCGGGCTCACCCGCCTTGGCGCCCTTCCACAGCGCGAAGTCGCGCGGGTCGCGCTTGGCCCGCTCCGGCCCGTCCTCCGCCGGCTGCATCGCCTCGCAGCGCTGCCCGGACAGCGCGCCGTACTCCGGGTAGGAGAGCACGTCGAAGTAGACGTCGCCGGACCCGTCGCCGGCCGGGTAGGCGTGCCCCGCCGCGATCAGCGTGGCGATCAGCTCGTGCATCTCCGGCACGTGCCCGGTGGCCCGGGGCTCGTAGCTCGGCGGCAGCACCCCGAGCGCCCGGTAGGCCGCGCCGAGCAGCAACTCGTTGGCGTACGCGATGGACCAGAACGGCCGGTCCTGCGCGACAGCCTTCGCCAAAATCTTGTCGTCGATGTCGGTGATGTTGCGGACGAACGTCACGGTGTGGCCGCAGCGCCGCAACCACCGGCAGAGCACGTCGTAGTTGACGGCGGAGCGCAGGTGACCGATGTGCGGCGGCGACTGCACGGTCAGCCCGCACAGGTAGATGCCGACCTGGCCGGGGATCCGCGGGACGAAGTCCCGCACCGAGCGGGTCGCGGAGTCGTACAGGCGCAGCGTCACCCTCAAAGGGTAGCGGCCGGACCGGCGGCCCCGGCGGGCGCGGGCGGCCACCGCCGCTACCCTCACCGGTGTGAGCGACCGGGCCCGGCCGGCGGAGACGGCGCAGACCCTCGACCGGGGCCTGCGCCTGCTGGAGCTGGTCGCGGACACGCCCGGCGGGGTGACGGTCACCGAGGCGGCCGGGCGGCTCGGCGTCGGGCGGGCGGTGATCTACCGGCTGGCGGGCACGCTCGCCGAGCACCGGTTGATCCGCCGGCAGGGGGACGGCCGGCTGCTGCTCGGCACCGGGCTGCTGCACCTGGCGCACCGCGCCCAGCCGCTTGTCGCTGGCGCCGCCCGGGAGGCGCTGCGGGCGCTCGCCGAGGACGTCGGCGCGACCGCGCACCTGACCGTCGCCGACGGCGCCGAGGCGGTCGCCCTGGTGGTGGTGGAGCCCAGCTGGACCGCCCTGCACGTGGCGTACCGCAGCGGCTCCCGGCACCCGCTGGACCGGGGAGCGGCGGGCCGCGCGATCCTGGCCGGCCGGGCCGGCTCGGCCGCGCCGGTGGCGAGCGCGGGCGAGCTCCAGGTCGGGGCCTACGGGGTGGCGGTGCCGGTGCTCGGCGTGGCCGGGCTCGAGGCGAGCGTCGGCGTGGTGGCACTGGGCCCGGTGGACCCGGTGGCCGTCGGCCCCCGCCTGGCGGCCGCGGCCGCCGCGGTCGCCGCCGCCCTGGCTTAGCCGGGCAGGGTGCCTGACGCAAGGTTGTCCACAGGGGGTGTGGATCAACGGGACGGCCGTCGTCCACAGGGGTTTCCGGCCTGCCCGGCCGGGCCGCAGGCTGGGCGCATGCCCGTCACCCCCACCCGCCCGCACCAGCTGGAGTGGCGCGTCTTCCGGGGCACGGACGCGCGACGCGCACGGTTGGTCACCGCCGACCAGCTGCGCAGCGCCGCGTGGGTCCGGCTGCGCCACGATGTGTACGCCGACGCGCGGCTCGACCGCGACCACGGCCTCGCCTGCCGGGCGGTCGCCCTCCGGCTGCCGGCCGGCGCGGCGTTCGCCGGGCCGTCGGCCGCCTACCTGCACGGGGTGGACCACGCCGCCGCCCCCCACGACGACGTGCACGTCGTCGTGCCGCCGCCCGCGCGGGTGAGCGCCCGCAAGGGCGCCGTCATCCACGCCGGGCCGCTCCGGCCCGGCGACGTGACGGCACGCGGC
The DNA here is from genome assembly GCA_035634075.1 of Pilimelia sp. Lineage (GTDB taxonomy): Bacteria > Actinomycetota > Actinomycetes > Mycobacteriales > Micromonosporaceae > DASQDS01. Next base: position 2,815 of record DASQDS010000656.1, read on the forward strand.
GGGCTGCCGGTGACCGCCCCGGCGCGCACGGCGTGGGACGTGGCCGGCTGGCTGGAGCTGGCGGCCGCCGTGGCGGTGATCGACGGGATGCTCGGGTGCGGTGCGTTGACCGCCGACGCGCTCAGTGCGCAGCTGGCCGCCCGCCGCGGTGACCGCGGGTGGCGCCGCGCGGCGACGGCGGCGGAGCTGGCCGACGGCCGCTCGCGATCCTCGGCCGAGTCGCGGCTGCGCGTGCGGCTGGTGCTGGCCGGGTTGCCCCGGCCGGTCCCCCGGCACCCCGTCCCCGGCCCCGGCGGCAGGCCGCTGCTCGTGGGCCTGGCCTGGCCGGAGTTCCGCGTCGCCGTCGACCACGACGGCCGGCGGCGCGGCGCGCGGGAGCAGCCGCACCACGACCGCCGGCGGCTCGGCCAGCTCCGCTCGGCCGGCTGGCTGGTCCTGTCCGGGACGGCGGAGCGGCTGCGCCGGGATTTCGCGGGGTTCGTGCGGGAGGTCCGCGCGGCGCTCATCGAACGCGGCTGGCGCCCGTGACCGGCCGGCGATACGGGAACTGGCCCCTCCCGCGCAGGCGAGGGGCCAGTTCCCGTTGTCGATACCTTCCGGATCTACCGGACCTACGGGCGGATCCACGGGCGGAGCGGGGTGGTCACGGCGGCGTGGGCGTCCACGATGCCGTAGCCGTAGAAGCCGTTGAAGTTCTCCCCGCCTTCACAGTAGGCGTCGAATTCGACACTCCGGCCCTCCGGGACGTAGCTGCGCAGCCGCGGCTGCGGGCACGCGTGCTCCGCGGCGGTCCGGTAGAGGTGCTGCTGCACCAGGGCCGGCAGCAGGGTCACGCCGCCGCGGCGGACGTCCCGCCCGCCGAACCGGCTGACGATCAGCGCCGCCACACCGCTGGCGTGCGGCGCGGCCATCGACGTGCCCTGCAGGTACGTGTAGTACCCGCAGGTGCCGGTCGAGCAGTCCCGGAAGACGTAGGTCGCCGCGCGCGGGTCGATGTTGCCCGCCTCGTCCACCACCGGGTCCGTGGTATTCGGGATCAGCTGCGCCTGCAACGGAGCCAGCGGGTACGACGACAGGATCGCGTTGGCCCTGGTGTTGAACTGGGGCGTGCCGAAGAAGTCGCGGACGAAGCCGCCGGGCGCCGCCACCTCGGTCTGTTCGACGCCGTAGTTGGAGTAGTCCGCCTTCGAGCCCGAGGGGCCGACCGCGGACACGCCGATGACGAACGGGCCCTCCACCGGCAGGTCCCAGCAGGTGTCGTTGTCGATCGGCCGGTCGTACGGCGGGGCGCCGTAGTCCGGGCTGCTCGTGTCGACCCGCGGGTCGCCGAGGTCCTCGTGGTTGTTGCCCAGCGACCCGACCAGGGTCACGCCGCGGACGTGCGCGTAGGTCAGCGCCCGCGACATCGCGCGGATGATCGCCCGCTGCTCCGCCTGGGCGGTCGGGGAGTCCGCCGGGTTGTTCAGGCAGTTGTACAGCCACGGGTCCACGTAGAACGACATGTTGACCACGTCGAGGCCGGCGTCGCCGGCGTAGGTCAGCGCGTTGACGACCGGCTCGAGGAAGAAGTAGCCGGAGTCCTGACCGCTCTTCAGCCCCACGAGCGTGACCTTGGGCGCGATGCCCGAGACGCCCACGCCGTTGACGGCGGCGCCGATCGTGCCGGCCACGTGGGTGCCGTGCCCGTTGTCATCGGTGCCGACCGGGTCGACGCAGCTGGCCACCTCGCACGGCCCGTCGACGTCGATCTTGTCGGGGGCGAAGTTGCGGGAGAGGCGGGCGCTGAAGTTGGGCGCCAGATCGGGGTGGCTGGCGTCCAGGCCGGTGTCGAGGATGCCCACCCGCACGCCGCGCTCGCCGGGCTCGACGCGCCGGGCCTGTTCGGCCCGGATCATGTCCAGGCCCCACAGCCGGTCGTCCAGCGGGTCCGCCGACGCCGCGCCCCGGCGCCCGGCCTGGGCGCCGTTCGCGGTGGCGACCTCCGCCGCCACCGACTCGCGCTCGAGCTGGCGGGGCGAGTAGCCGATGGGCCGGCGCGCGCTCGCGCCGATCAGCGCGTCGGCGGCGGCGACCCGGCTGGCAAAGTCGGCCTTGGCGGACACGACCCGGAACACGCCGACGCCGTCGTTACGGGAGACGATCGTGCCGCCGGCGGCGGTGATCGCGGCCGCGGCAGCGGCTGCGGCGACGCCGTCCTCGGCCACGACGGTGTACTCGGTGCTGGCTGCGGCCGCCGGTGCGGCGGTCGATGGGGTGGGTACGACCAACACCAGCGCCAGCCCGGTCACGGTGGCGGCCGCGCCGGCGCAGAGAATTCTTTTCATCAGAGCTTTCCTCTCGTTGAGGGGCTCAGGTGAGCAAAACACAAGATCACAAGATGCACACGGGGTGTGCTCAATCACGATCGGGTCATTCGGAGGACATCGAGCGCCTCGTCAAGCTGTTCCTCGGTGAGCCGGCCGGCTGTGACGTGGCCGCGGGCGAGCACCACGGACCGGATCGACTGCCCGCTGGCCAGGGCCTCCTTGGCGATCGAGGCCGCCTCGTCGTAGCCGAGGTACCGGTTGAGGGGCGTGACGATCGACGGCGATCCCTCGGCGTACGACCGGCAGACCTCCTCGTCGGCGGTGAGGCCGACGACGCACCGGTCGGCGAGCAGCCGGCTGGCGGCCGCGAGCAACCGGATCGACTCCAGCACGTTGCGCGCGAGCACCGGCAGCATCACATTGAGCTCGAAGTCGCCCTGCGAGCCGGCGAAGCCCACCGCGGCGTCGTTGCCGATCACCTGCGCGACCACCTGCCGGACGGCCTCGGGCACCACCGGGTTGACCTTGCCCGGCATGATCGAGGAGCCCGGCTGGAGGTCGGGCAGGCGCAGCTCGCGCAGGCCGGCGCGCGGGCCGGAGCCCATCCAGCGGATGTCGTTGGCGATCTTGTAGAGGCCCACCGCCACGGTCCGCAGCTGCCCCGACGCTTCCACCAGGGCGTCCCGGGCGCCCTGCGCCTCGAAGTGGTTGCGGGCCTCCGTGACCGGCAGTCCGGTGGTGTCGCGCAACCGCTCGATGACCGCCGCCGCGAAGCCGGGGGGCGTGTTCACCCCCGTGCCGACCGCGGTGCCGCCGAGCGGCAGCTCCGCCAGCCGGGGCAGCGTCGCGTCCAGCCGGTCGGCACCGTAGCGGACCTGGGCCGCGTACCCGGAGAACTCCTGGCCGAGGGTCACCGGGGTGGCGTCCATCAGGTGCGTGCGCCCGGCCTTGACCACTTCGGCGAACTCGCCGGCTTTGGCCTCCAGCGCGCCCGCCAGGTGCGCCAGTGCCGGCAGCAGGTCCCCGGCGACCGCCGCCGTGGCGGCCAGGTGGATCGACGACGGGAAGACGTCGTTGCTGGACTGCGAGGCGTTGACGTGGTCGTTGGGGTGCACCGGCCGGCCGAGCGCCCGGGCGGCGAGCGTCGCGATGACCTCGTTCGCGTTCATGTTGGACGAGGTGCCGGACCCGGTCTGGAACACGTCGATGGGGAACTGGTCGTCGTAGCCGCCGTCGGCGACGTGCGCGGCCGCCGTGGCGATGGCCTCCGCCACGTCGGCGTCGAGCACGCCGAGGGCCGCGTTCGCCATCGCGGCGGCGCCCTTGATCTGGGCCAGCGCCCGGATGTGCGCGGGTTCGATGCCCCGGCCGGACACCGGGAAATTCTCCACCGCCCGCTGCGTCTGGGCCCGCCACAGCGCCGCCGCCGGGACCCGCACCTCGCCCATCGTGTCCCGCTCGATCCTGTAGCCCGGCACGGCGTCGGTCGTCATCGATGTCTGTTCGCTGGTCTGCGTCACGGGTCCATCCTGCCCCCGGCGTCGAGGCGCCGCAGATGATCCTCCACGGCCGCCTGCTGCGGCAGGCCGATCTCCCGGTAGAGGACCAGCGCGCTCTCCCAGTGCCGCCGCGCCGCGGGCGGGTCCTCCGCCGCCAGGCAGCGGGCCATCCCGTCGTGCGCGTCGGCCCGGCGCATCCGGTAACCGCCGCGCTCGGCGATCTCCAGCGCCTCCCCGTACAGGTCCTGCGCGGCCTTGATGTCCCCGGCCGCCAGCGAGGTGGCCGCGAAGTCGATGAGCACCAGGCACTCACCGTGCCGGTCGCCCACCGTGCGCACACCGTCGAGCGCCTCCCGGTGCAGCCGGAGGCTCTGCCCCAGGTCGCCCTCCAGCCGCAGCAGGACCGCGAGGTCGTTGAGCGTCTCCGCCACGCCGTAGTGGTTGCCCACCCGCCGTTTGATCGGCAGCGCCGCCCGCAGCAGCCGCCCGGCCGGGCCGAGGTGGCCCAGCTTGAGCCGCACCTGCCCGATGTTGCCCAGCGCCAGGCTGATGTCGCGGGGGCTGCCCAGCTCGCAGGAGAGGATCAGGTGCCGGCGGTGATAGTGCAACGCCTCGGGGTAGCGGCCCTTCAGCCACATCAGGGTGGCCATGGCGTGCAGGGCGAAATTGATCGAGGACAGCGGGCCCCGGGCGCGGGCGGCGGCCAGGTTCTCCTCGTAGATGCGCGCCGCCTGCTCCAGGTCGCCCAGCAGCGCGTACACCAGGCCGAGGTTGGTCCGCGCGCTCATCAGCGTCACCGGGTCACCGCTCTTGCGGCGCAGCTCCACGGCGGCCTGCACGGCCTGCAGCGCCTCCTGGTACGCGCCGGCCCGGAAGTGGGCCGCGGCCACGTAGTTGTACAGCGACGCGGCCGGGCCGTCGCCGAGCGTGGGCGACGCCTCGAGGGCCCGGTAGTGGGTGGCGAGCAGGTCGTCGCGGTAGCCGCGGGTGAAGAAGAACCGGCCGCTGACCCGGGCGAGCTGCCACGCGTGGCGGTACAGGCCCCGGTCCACGGCGGCGTGCACCATCGGGGTCAGATTGGGGCGCTGCACGTCCAGCCAGGCGGCGCCGAGCCGAGCCGGGTCGGACAGCAGCTCGGGCCGCCGGGACGGGTCCAGCACGATGTCGCGCCGCGACGAGGGGGTCTCGAGCGTCGCCGCCGCCACGGCCGCCGCGTGCACGTAGTAGTTGAACAGCCGCTCCAGCGCCGCGGCCTCGCCCGCCGGGTCCGCGGCCGCGAGGCTGGCGGCGTACTCCCGCATCAGGTCGTGCAGCCGGAACCGCCCCGCGGTCGGCTCCTCGACCAGGTGCCGGTCCACCAGGTCGGCGAGCAGGTCCCGGGCCGTCGCGACCGACACGTCGGCCAGGGCGGCGGCGCCCGCCTCCTCCACCCAGCCGCCCGGGAAGAGCCCGAGCAGTCGGAACATCCGCCGGTGCGGCGGGGCGAGCGGCTCGTACGACAGCCCGAACGCACCGGCGACCGTGCGGTCCTCCGCGGCCAGCTCGGGCAGCAGCGGCCGGTCGTCGGACAACCGCTCGGCCAGGTGGGCCACCGTCCACCCGGGGCGGTGCACCAGGCGGGCACCGGCCAGGCGGAGGGCGAGCGGCAGGTAGCCGCAGCGCCGGGCGACCTCCGCCGCCGCCTCGGGCTCCGCGGCCACCCGGCCCGCGCCGACCACCCGGCCGAGCAGCTCCAGCGCCTCCGCCGCGGCCAGCACCGGCAGCGAACGAGGCCGGACCCCGTCCAGCCCCAGCAGCCGGCGCCGGCTGGTGACCAGGGCGATCGTCCCCGCGGCCGCCGGCAACAGCGGCGCCACCTGGGCCGTGCTGGCGGCGTTGTCGAGGACGACCACGGCGCGGCGGCGGGCCAGCTCGGTGCGCCACAGCGCCTGCCGCTGCTCGAGTTCGGGTGGGATCCGCTCGCTGGGCACGCCGAGCTGGCGCAGCAGGGTCACGAGGGCCGCGGCCGGCTCCAGGGGCTGGCGTTCGCCGTGGCCGTAGAGGTCGATGAAGAGCTGCGCGTCGGGGTGCTCCCGCGCCAGCAGGTGCGCCACGTGCACCGCGAGCGCCGTCTTGCCGCTGCCGGCCATCCCGTCGATGAGCTGGATGACGGGCGCCTGGCCGGCCACGCTGGCCGCGGCGAGCAGGCCGTCCACGGACTCCGCCCGGCCGGTGAAGTCGGTGACCGGCCGGGGCAGGCAGTGCACGGGCGGCGGGCGGTCGTCGCCGGGCGGGCGCTCGGGCGCCAGCGCGGCGTCGGCCCCGAGGATCCGCCGGTGCAGCTCCTGCAGCTCCGGCCCGGGCTCGATGCCGAGCTCCTCGGTGAACACGTCGCGCGCCTGCCGGTACGCCACCAGCGCCTCGGCCTGCCGGCCGGCCCGGTACAGGGCGAGCATGAGCTGGGCCCGCAGCCGCTCGCGCAGCGGATGCTGCTGGACCAGGCCGGTGAGCTCACCGATCAGGTCCCGCTCCAGCCCGAGGCGCAGCTCCACCTCCAGGCAGTCCTCCAGCGCCGTCGAGCGGCGCTCCGTGAGGGCGGTGGCGTCCCGGCGCACGGCCCGGCTCTGGACGTCGGCCAGCACCGGGCCGCGCCAGAGCGCCAGCGCCTCCCGGAACAGCCGGCGCGCGTCGTGCAGGGCGCCCGCGTCGGCGGCCGCCCGCGCCTGGGTGACGAGCCGGTCGAACACGGCCGCGTCCAGGTCGTCGTCGCCGGCCAGCTGGATGAGGTAGCCGGCCGCGGTGGTGACCAGGGCGTCGGCGGCACCCACCGACGCCAGCAGCCGGCGCAGCCGGGACACCGCGCTGTGCACCTGGCCGCGCGCCGTGGCCGGCGGGTCCTGGTCCCACAGCGACTCCACGAGCCGGTCCAGCGAGACGGCGCGGCCGGCGTGCAACAGCAGCGTCGCCAGGACCACCCTGTCGCGCCCTGCGCCGACCGCCCCGTCGCCGGTCACCGAGGCCACCTGCAGGGGCCCCAGGATCCCGTATCGCATGCTCACTCCCGCCGATGGCCGTGCGGGGCCCAATCTAGCGGTCCCGGCGCGGCGGGAGCGCGCCCAGAGGGGCCCGGGCGGGCGCGCCGGCCGCGAAACGTGAGAGCGCGCCGACAGCGGAATGGAAGGAAGGCCGACAACGATGGCAACCGCACGGTCCCGCGGCTGTGTGCACAACATCGGGGGCGGCCCGCCCGCCCGGCCGCTGGCCGAAGCGGGCGGGCCGTGATGCCACGCCGGCACTCAGAGCGCGGCCCCAGCCGCCGGACCAGCCAGCGCGGCCCCAGCCGCCGGACCAGCCAGCGCAGCCCCAGCCGCCGGACCAGCCAGCGCAGCCCCAGCCGCCGGACCAGCCA
>DASQDS010000657.1:0-5606 GCA_035634075.1 Pilimelia sp.
AGGCGCCGGGCCGGAGGGCGCCGGGCCGCGCGTCGGCGGCTCCGCGCCGTACGCGGCCGGCCGCTCGCGGTACTGCGGGGCCTCGTCGTACGGGGGGCGGTCGCGGTAGGGCGGCGGCTCCGGGTCCCGGTAGGGGCGCCGGCCGGGGTACTGCGGCTCGTCCCGGTACGGCGGGCGGGTGTCCTCGGGGCGACCAGGGCCGGCCTCGCCCGGCATGAGGATCTCGCCGGTCAGCGCCGTGGGCCGGTCCGGGTGCTGCCCGCGCGCCGAGGGCCCACCGGCGCCGTAGCCAGGGGCGTAGCCGGAGCCGAGCGCCGGCTGCGGGGGCCGGGGCGGCTCCGGCGAGTACGACCCGGGCGGGAAGGACGGCGGCGGGTACGCCGGGAGGGCCGGGTCGACCGGCGGCAGCGGGGGGCGCCGGGGGCCGCGCGGGTCACCCCCGGCCGGTCCGGGCGTCCAGGGTTCGGCGCCGCGCGGGTCGTACCCGCGGGCCTCGTACGGATCGCGCCGGGGTTCGTACTCCGAGGTGCCGTACGCGGGAACGGCGGAGGCCGGGGGGCCGGGAGCCGGGTCACCGCGGCGGCCGGCGTAGCCGGGGTCCGGATATCCGGCGGGCCCACCGGGTGGTGCGGACCACGAGCTCGCACCCGGATAGGGGCCGGGGTCCGGCGCGGCCGGCCAGCCCTCGTCCGGCTGGTCCCACTCGCCGGTGTGCGCGCCGCGGGTCCACGCTCCGGTGTCCTCGAGCCGGTCGCTGGTGCCCCAGCCCTGGGACTGCCGGTACGTCTCCTCCTCGGCCCGCCGGCGCTCGGCCCGCGTGCGTCGGCCCTGCTCGGTGGCGGGCGAGCCGGCATCCGTGGAGTACGTGTCGGTACGGTCGGTGTACCGCGGGTACGGCGCGCGGGCCCGGCCGACGTCAGCCCGCGGCTGCTCAGCCCGCGGCTGCCGGGGGCTGTCCGCGCTCCCTCGGGAGCCGTCCGGGGCAGAGTGACGTCCCCGCGCGTTGCGCGGGTCATCATCCCATTCTCGGGAGCTCACCGAAGGATCGTGTCCTTTTCGTGACCTGATGGCAATCCCCTGGATCGACAAACATCCGTCTACAGCGATGGATACCCGGTCTTTCTTCCCTCCACACGCTGGGGATGACTGCGCCGCAGGTGGGTGTCGTCCCCACCACTGTTACACATGTTCTGTCCACAGGTTGTGCACAGGGTCGCGCACATGCCCGGGCCTTCGTGTCCACAGCTTGTCCAGAGGTTCATCCACCGGCAGTTTTGTGCTCGCGGTCCCGGGTTCCTAAGGTGACCCACTGCGGCGGTGTGCCAACCGGTGCTCCCTGAGCCGGCCGGGGCGTTTGACTGACCCGGATTGTCAGACCCGTGGTGCAGCATCGTGGGTACGCGGCAACGGAGCGGAGGGGACTCGTGTCGATCACCGGCGACGTGCGCCCCGGCACCGGCGCCCCGGGCGGTCCCCCGCCGGTCAACCGGCCGCCGTCCGACGGCCAGTTCGACCGCACCCCGCCGCAGGACATCGCCGCCGAGCAGTGCGTCCTGGGCGGCATGCTGCTGTCCAAGGACGCCATCGCGGACGTGGTGGAGATCCTGAAGTCCCCGGATTTCTACCGCCCCGCCCACGCCACGATCTTCGACGCCGTCCTCGACCTCTACGGGCGCGGCGAGCCGGCCGACCCGATCACCGTCGCGGCGGCGCTGTCGGATTCCGGCGACCTGGCCCGCATCGGCGGCGCGCCGTACCTGCACACGCTCATCGCCAGCGTCCCCACGGCCGCCAACGCGGCGTACTACGCCCGGATCGTCGGGGAGCGGGCCGTCCTGCGCCGCCTGGTGGAGGCCGGCACGCGGATCGTGCAGCTCGGCTACGGCTCGGGCGCCAGCGCCGGGCGGGACGTCGACGACGTCGTCGACCTGGCCCAGCAGGCCGTGTACGACGTGACCGAGCGCCGGGTCAGTGAGGATTTCGCGGTCCTCGCGGACATGCTCCAGCCGACGCTCGACGAGATCGAGGCGGTCGGCGCCCAGGGCGGCGTGATGACCGGCGTCCCGACGGGCTTCACCGACCTCGACCGGCTGCTCAACGGCCTGCACGCCGGCCAGCTGGTCATCGTCGCCGGCCGGCCCGGCCTCGGGAAGGCGCTGGCGCTCGACACGCCGCTGCCCACCCCGGCCGGCTGGACCACGATGGGCGAGGTCCAGGTCGGCGACCAGCTCCTCGGCGCCGACGGGCGGCCGACGACCGTCCTGCGCGCATTCGCCGTCCTGCTCGGTCGGGCCTGCTACGAGGTGGAGTTCTCCGACGGCTCCGTGATCGTGGCCGACGCCGAGCACCTCTGGCGGACCACGGGCCGGTTGGCGACCGCCGGGGCTGTCACCACCGCGCAGGTGGCGGCATCGGTCAGGCACCCCACCGGCGGCTGGCTCAACCACGCCGTCGAGAACGCCCGGCCCCTGGCGCTGCCAGAGCGGGATGACCTGCCGATTCCGCCGTACACCCTGGGTGCCTGCCTGGGCAACGGCAAGGCCGGGGCCGAGGCCAAGGCGGCGGCACCCGAGGACGCCGAGCTGGTGGCCTACCTGGAGGCGGACGGGTTCGCGGGAAACCTTGCCGACGGCGGGCCCCAGCGCATCCCGCCGGCCTACCTGCGGGCCTCGGAGCGGCAGCGCCGGGCCCTGCTCGCCGGCCTCATGGACACCGCCGGCACGCTGGCCCCGGACGGGAGTTTGCGATTCGGCGCGACCAGCCGGGAGCTCGTCGAGGGTGTGCGGGAGTTGGTGGTGAGCCTCGGCTACCGGTGCGCCGTGGAGACCGCGGCCCACGCCCTGCGCTTTGCCACGGCCGACGAGATCTTCCGCCTGGAGCGGAAGAAGATCGCGCACAAGGAGCGCTACCGGGCGGAGGACACCACGGAGGCCGGCCGCCGGTACATCGTCGCGGTCCGGCCGGTGGACAGCGTGCCCGTGCGCTGCGTGACCGTGGCCAACGCCGACCACCTGTATCTTGCCGGTCGGTCGATGATCCCGACGCACAACTCCACCGCCGCGATGGATTTCGCGCGGTCGGCCTCGGTGCGGAACAACCTGGCCAGCGCCATCTTCTCGCTGGAAATGAGCAAGGTGGAGATCGTCATGCGCCTGCTCTCGGCCGAGGCGCGGGTGCCGCTGCACGTGTTGCGCTCAGGCCAGCTCTCCGACGACGACTGGACCAAGCTGGCTCGGCGCATGGGCGAGATCAGCGAGGCGCCGCTGTTCGTGGACGACACCCCGAACATGAACCTGATGGAGATCCGGGCCAAGGCGCGGCGACTCAAGCAGCGCCACGACCTCAAGCTGATCGTCGTGGACTACCTGCAGCTGATGACGTCGCCGAAGCGGGTGGAGAGCCGGCAGCAGGAGGTCGCCGACCTGTCCCGCGGGCTCAAGCTGCTCGCCAAGGAAGTGGAGTGCCCGGTGATCGCGGTCAGCCAGCTCAACCGCGGCCCCGAGCAGCGGACCGACAAGCGCCCACAGCTTTCCGACCTGCGGGAAAGTGGCTCGATCGAGCAGGACGCTGACGTGGTCATCCTGCTGCACCGAGACGACTACTACGACAAGGAGTCGCCGCGCGCCGGGGAGGCGGACTTCATCGTCGCGAAGCACCGGAACGGCCCCACGGACACGGTGACGGTCGCCGCCCAGCTGCACCTGTCGCGCTTCGTCGACATGGCGATCGTCTGACGGCAGCCCGCCGGGCAGGGGTGACAGGCGGGCCGGGGCCGGCGCGCGACGCCGCCGGCCCCGACCGGGCGGGTGCGTCGATCAGTCGAAGAGCTGGTTCAGGAAGCTCTTCTGCTTCTTGTTGCGGTAGTGGCCGTGGTAGCCCTGGTGGCCGCCGTACACGGGCTGCTGTTGCTGCGGGTAACCGTGCGTCGGCGGGGGCGGGGGCGGCATCGGGGCGCCCTGCCCGTACGGCGGCGGGGGCGGCGGCGCGTAGCCACCCTGGTGCTGCTGCCCCCCGTGGGCCGGCTGCGGGGGCGGCGGGACCCCCTGCCCCGGCCGGGCGCCGCCCTGGTTCCAGCTCGCCTCGGCCTCGAACAGCTTCTCCAACTCGCCGCGGTCAAGGAAGATCCCGCGACACTCGGTGCACTGGTCGATGGTCACGTTACTGCGCTCGTAGTTGCGCATGTCGCCGTGGCACTTCGGACACGTCATCTGCATCCCTCGACGGTACCGGCTCCGGTCATCGACGCGCCCCCCAGCAGGCGCGCCACGTCGGTGTCGGACACGTCCGGGGCATGGTCGTAGTAGCGGCCGAGCGCCCGGAACGCCGCCGGCGTCACCGGGCACACCACCTCGTCGGCCACCTGGTTGGTCTGCCCCACGGCCTCGGTGGCGCCGACCGGCGCGGCGACCACCACCCGGCGGGCGCCCAGCTCGCGCGCCACCACGCAGCCCGTCCGCGCGGTCGCGCCGGTGACGAGCTCGTCGTCGACCAACAGAGCGGTCCGGCCGAGCAGGTCGGGCGCCGGCCGGTCGCCGCGGCACGCCGATGCCAGCCGCCGGAGCTGCCCGGTCTCGTGGCGGACGACCTGCTCCTGGACGGCCGGGTCCACCCGCGCCGCCACCTCCTCGGCGAGCACCAACAGCCCGCCGGGCCCGACAGTGCCGAACGTCAACCGGGGCGACCACGGCACGACCAGCTGCCGGAACACCAGGACGTCCAGCGGCGCGGCGAGGCGCTCGGCGACGGCCGCGGCCACCGGCACGCCGCCCCGCGACACGGCGAGGACCGCCACGTCTGCCCGCCCCCCGAACCGCGCCAGCCAGCGGGCGAGCGCCGCTCCCCCGTGCGTCCGGTCCCGGTACCTGTCCGTCACCCTTTCAGGTGTACGCCACCGACACCGGCCGTGACCGCGGATTGCGCTCACGGGCCGGCGAGCGACCAACCGGCGGCGGCACCACCGATCCCGCCCGCCAGGGTGGCGGCGACGTTCAGCGCCGCCAGCCGCCACGCGCCGCGCAGCGCCAGCCGTACCGTGTCGTGGGCGAACGTTGAGTACGTGGTCAGGGCGCCGCAGAAGCCGACCCCGACCAGGGCCGGCAGCCAGCGCGGCAGCCCGCCGCCGGCCCCGGTGAGCACCCCGAGCAGCGCGGAGCCGGCGACGTTGACCAGCAGCGTCCCCCACGGCGGCCGGCTGCCGTCGGCGTCGTAGGCGCGGCTCGCGAGGTACCGCAGCACGGCACCGGCGGCGCCGCCGGCCGCGACGAGCAGCCACGTCATCGCCGCCGCACCGCCGCCCCGCCCACCCAGGCCGCCGCCAGCCCGCAGACCGCGGTGGCCAGCGCGTACCCCGTCGCCAGCCACGGCCGGCCGGCCCGCGCCAGCCCGATCGTCTCCACCGCGTAGGTCGAGAACGTGGTGAAGCCGCCCAGCAGGCCCGCGCCGACGAACGGCGCCAGCACCGGCCGCCCCCGCACCAGCCCGGCCAGCGCCCCGAGCGCCGCGCAGCCGGCCACGTTGGTGGCGAAGGTGGCGAGCGGGAAGCCGCCCGCCGCCGTGGGCAGGGCGAGCGCGAGGCCGTGGCGGGCCGAGGCGCCGAGCGCGCCGCC